>DAOTFU010000017.1:0-21301 GCA_035446765.1 Candidatus Absconditabacterales bacterium | reverse complement strand
ACATCGATATACAAAAGATACTATTTTTATAATTTACAAAAAGATTATGCCAACAAAAAAAACTACTGGTTCACACAAAGTAGTAAATGAAAAAAGTACTAGTCATCACGGTCATTCTCACAAAGCAGAATTTGAGAAAAAAATAGACAAAATGATGGCCAAACTGCAAAAAAAAGTAAAGTATGTACAAAAAGTAATGGATTTAGATTTTATTCACAAAGTATTGTCTTCTAAAATAGTGAACAATACCAATAAGTGGGTAAAAACCAACCTAGATACCATCACAAAAATTATATGACGAGTAATGGTGGTATTTTGAGCTATTTGACTACTTACCACATTGGGTACCATATGAATATTATTAGCTTATTTCAAATGAGGATTTATACTTATATTATTGCTAAACTTAGTTTATGTAATTATAGGTATGTTGCTAGGTTTTGGTCTGATAAAGATGAAAAAACGAACACCATTTTTCGCAACATTTTTGGCTATGGCTTACATAGCTTACTTTATTATAGCTGTTTTGTTTGGAGTATTCAAAGCTATACCCTCTCCACGAACAATCATATTTTATATCATATTTATGATATATATCCTTAAAAATCAAGAAGCATTTAATCAATAAAATATTACAATATGAAAAAATTATGAATTATATTGCCAGTTTTGTTGTTGTCTACGGTTTTACTTGCTGGATGCAACAAAAACAATACACAAGATGATTTGAGTCTACAAGATCAGCTGGAAGCTATAGAGACACAAAATCAAGATCTTTCTATACCAGATTGGGTAAAAGATTTGGATATCGATGCACCAGACGGATTAGAATTACTACAAGAAGAATCTTATCAGACTACAGAAAAATTGGAATGATTTAATTCTATACATTTTGCTTATCAATGAGATTATGATACCGCAATGCAACAAGCTGAGCTTATTGCACAAAAAGCATGAGTCAGTATTAGCCAAGAATTTCAGATGGCACAAGAAATGATGGCTGAGATGTGAGACCAAAACACACAGATGCAAGAATTGATGTGAGAGCTAAAGTGAGCAGTATATACCAATTATAATCTTATGGAGAAACCTACTGAAGATTATATCATCGCCATCACAGTAGACGAAGATTGAAAACTTGAAATAGATGTAGCAGATCGAGCAAAAATGGAAGATATAGCACAAGACTATACAAGATAAAACAAGATAAATTGTCCCCTTTTCAAAGGGGAAGGTCCCACTTTGTGGGAAGGGGTTTTAAAACCCACCACTCTTCGGACATCTCCCTTAGAAAGTGAGGAATAAATGAATTTTTAACCGCAAATATTAAAAAATGAAAAAAATAATATTAACTTTTCTCGTTTTACTTTTTTGATTTTTTGCGTTTTCTTCTGCGCAAGAATACATTTTCTTTTATGGAAATGGTTGTCCACACTGTGCTAGTGTAGAGAATTTTTTTCAAGAAAATAATGTAGTTGAAAAATATGATGTAGACGTAAGAGAAATGTATTTTAATAGAGATAACTTAGACACATTTTATTATTATATAGACAAATTGGGTATAGATAATTCTAGAGCTTGAGTACCTTTTTTGGTTATAGATAATGATTCGAATTGTAATTATCTTATGTGAGATGTAAAAATAATTGATTTTTTTGAATCATTGATTGAAACAGAAAGTGAACAAATAGAGGATAATTTATATAATAATTCTACAAATAATTCTCCAAATAATTCTCATAATAATGATACTCAAGAAGTTCATAGTTCTATACCTGAGAATTTAATATTGTCCACAGAGCATAATGATATTGACGAGAATATTGATAATGTACAAAAAGATAATGAAAGTCTAGATGAAATTGAACAGTGTGAGGAAATTAATGATGAAGAAGTGTCTGGTAAACTAGAGACAGAATCGGATTTAGAAAATTTAGCTTGAAATCATGCTAAGTTTTTGGGTATAATGATGCCAGCTGCATTAGCAGATAGTATCAATCCTTGTGCTTTTGCAGTGATGCTCATACTTCTTTCTACTATATTGGTAGAGACTAAAAATAAAAAAAGAGCAATATTAGCTTGATTACTTTTTGCTCTCTCAATATTTATATCTTATTTTGCTATGTGACTTGGTCTGTTTTCAGCTCTTGCTACAGCAGGCAATACAATGCTCATCAAGCGAATAGTCTGAATACTTGGTATTATAGTATGACTTGCAAATTTAAAAGACTTTTTTCGATATGGTAAAGGATTTATTATGGAAGTGCCATTATCACGAAGACCTAGACTGCAAAAAACAATAAAATCCATTGTTTCTCCTATATGAGCATTTTTTACTGGATTTGTTATTAGTTTGTTTTTACTTCCTTGTACTTCTTGACCATACATTACTATACTTTGATACTTAGCATCAGAATCCAAAAATATCAATTTGCGATGATACATTTACCTAGCTATATACAATATCATATTTATCATACCAATGCTTATTATCACATTGCTTGTATGATTATGATTTAAGTCAGCAGAGGAGTTGGCAGCTATCAAAAAGAAAAATTCAAAAATAATACACTTGATAGTTTGACTTCTAATGCTTGGTTTGTGACTTTACGTATTACTTACTATGTAATAAATCCAAAAATCAAATAATAAAAAACGGTCTAGACTGAGACCGTTTTTTTATAACAAATAATTTTTTGATATGCAATATTTTACCAGTTATCCTTTTCTTCATCTTCATCTTCCTCATCTTCTCGTTCTTCATCATAGTCCAAATCTTCTTCTAAGTTTACCATTTCTTCTTCATCTTGATCAGTGTGGTCTGTCATTTGTTTATTAATATTAAATAAAACAAAAAAACATATATATGTTTTTTGTACAAAATCAATAGTATTTTTTAGTTTATTTTTTTAGTAAAAAAAGTGACATTTTAAGCGGAGCTATTTCGTCTCAACCTAGTCTCTATGCGAAGTGTTTCGCTTTAAATATGCAATTTTTTGTATATTATGCGAAATATGTTGTATATAGACAGTATACTGAATTTTATCCTAAAACTTTTGCTACAATTTCTTTAACTTTTTTGGGATTAGCTTTTCATTGAGTTTTTTTCATTACTTGTCATACAAAAAATCATATTGTACTAGTTTTTCCACCTTTATACTGTTCTACGATACTTGGGTTCTCATCTAATACTTTTTTGACTATTCATTCTAATTCTCCGCTATCTACAGCAGGAGTATCAAATCATTTTTCTTTGATTATTTCTTGTGCACTTTTTCATGTTTCCAACATTTCATCCATTACTATTTTCATCTGGTTTTCCATTATTTTTCATTCGTTTGTAATATTCAAAAAATCTTTAAATTGTTTTATATCAAATTTTAAATTATTTATATCTACAAATTTTTCTTTGATATAGGCGCTGATTGGTCCAGCTATTCGCTTTGCAATAGTTTTAGCATATACATTTATATCCTTCCCCACGCAGTCCTGCGGGGTCAAGGATGACAAAATGTCTAGGAAATAATCTAATGTTGTCTGATCACCAATTAGTGCATTGATGTATTCTTTGTGAAATCAATATTCTTGTTTAAACTTTTTGATAATATCATGAGGAATTGTTAACGTCTCATCGTTGCAGCGTTGCAATATTTCATCGCTGAGACTTAGTATTGGCATATCTGGTTCTGGGAAATATCTATAATCTAGTGCGTCTTCTTTAGATCTCATCAATTTACTTATTCACTCTATATCATTCCACATTCTTGTTTGCTGACCAAATTTTTCTCATTCTTCTATCATATCTACCTGTCTTTGATATTCGTGCTGTATAGCTCTTTTTATCATACCAAAAGAATTTATATTTTTCAATTCTACTCTTGTCCCAAGTGGTTCAGATTCACTTTTCCTAATTGAGATGTTTACATCTACTCTCATTTGTCATTTTTCCATATCTGCATTGGATATGTCATTGTATCTTACTATTCTTTGCAATTCTTTGAGAAATTCTACTACTTCATCTTCATTGGTAAAGTCTGGTCAAGTCACAATTTCTACCAGAGGAGTACCAGCACGATTGAAATCAATAAGCGCTTGTCATTCATTGTGTATCATCTTTGCGGTGTCACTTTCCATATGCGCATCTAGTATATTTATCTCTCTTTCTTCCTCATAGTTATTTACAAAAAACTTTACCTTACCATCTACATTGGTCGGCTTATATAGTTGTGTGATCTGATAACCCATAGGTAAATCTGGATAGAAATAAGATTTTCTATCAAATTGTGATTCTTTGTTTATTTTACAATTTAAGGCTTTACCAAGTTTTAAAGACAAATCCAAAACATCTTTGCTCAAAGTAGGCAAAGCTCCAGGTTGACCAGTACACACAGGACAGATATTTGTATTTGGCAGCAGCGTATCAAAGTTTTGTTCGTTTCTACACTGACAAAACATCTTGCTGTCGCTATTTAGTTTGATGTGTATTTCCAGTCATATGGTCTTCAAATATTTTGACATACAGTTATTTTATTCATAAAAATACAAATATAAAAATACAAAAGTAGGCTTGAAATACAATAGAAGCTTAATATTTTATAAGCTTGACATAAAAGGCTTAATGTTTATAATATAAAAAACAAAATTAAGAAATATGAGAAGTATGGGTTATAAAACGTCCGATTTAACTATCGGAGATGTTTGTGTCTTCAAAGGAAAAGACAGAGAATTCGAGATAAAAGAGCCAGAAGATAGTACATTAGCACTTGAGTTCACAAAGGGAGAGTTCCTTAATAAAAAAATTAATGGCCAAACAAAATTAGTTTGGTCTGTGGAATCTAAACTTTAAAGAAAAAACCCCGCGAATTGCGGGGCTTTTTTATTTATAGTTTTTTGTTGGCTAATTATTTCTTAATCACAGCTTCAATAGCAGCAAATCCTGCATCTTCTTTTTCATTGGTCAAGATATACAATTCATCTCCAGGTCTTCACTTAAAAAATGTCACAGCAGCTTGATTTAGGAAATATGTTTTCCCATCATCAGTCACTGCAGTATATTTGTTTTCTTCAGTCTTGCTTAGTGTAGCTCTGATATGTTTTCTTTCTATTGGTTTTATCAATTTATATACAAATTGTCCATTATCTAGTATTTTTAGCTTCAAAATATCTCATGGTACCAACTTAGTCTTACTAGAGTAGTTCAATGGCACAGGATATTTTTTTTGGTCTGCACCAATCATAAAATATCCATCAAATTTTCATTCTACTACTTGTACATCTTCTTCTTTGTAGCTTTTCAATTCTTCTGTGCTTATAGCTTCAGATAGTTCTTTGTCATCCAATGATTTTGGATCACTAGGATCAAATTTAGCTAGCTTGTTCAATACCAACTTAATTCTTTTCATATCTGTCTCTATACCAGACAATGTGTTTTTGACAAATTGAATCATTTGATTGTGTTTTTCAATCAATTCATCTTTGTTTACTTTTGTTTTTGTTTTTTTCTCTTCTGCCATTTTGTATTTATTTTTATTTAAAATAATTATACTGATATTATAAACACAAAACTATTTTTTGCAAATTTATATACAAAATTCATCCTCAAATCCAAAATTAGTACTTGCGATTTTCAAATATTTTGTTATTATATGCCACAACGAGTTCAAGGTTTATAGTTCAGAGCTAACGCTTGATTCTGAATTTAAAACTAATTTGGCCCGGTCGTTCAATGGATAGGACACAGCTTTGCGAAAGCTGTAATCCAGGTTCAACTCCTGGTCGGGCCAAACCTTGATTTAGCAAATTTTTTGCTATTTTTTTTGACAAAAAATACACTTTTGTATATAATTAATTCTATAGGTTTACAAAATTACTTTTTCAAATGGATGTTTACAAAGAATCATTAAAAGAATTTAAAGCTCTTAATTTAAAAGAAAAAAAAGAAGAACTTTTAAATCTTTTGCACAAATTTGAAAAATTAGATGATATTTTTGTAAAATTGATAAATGCCGTAGAAATCAAAAATTACAATGATGAGGTATTGCAATGAATATACGAAGTAGTGGTAAAAAGTATGGAAAAGATAGAAAAAGAAGATTTAGAGGCTGGTATTGAGCATCTAAAAGAGTTGTATCAGACATTGGAAAAAATACAGCAAATGGAGGAACAAGATCGTTTGCAAGAATGAAACCCAGATGAGTGGTTAAAACAAGTTTTATCTAATATGGAATAAAAATGGTATTAAACAATCAAATAGAAAATCAAAATCATGTAGAGGAATGAAAAGAATCTATAAGACAACTTTGATTTAAGGCAGAAAAATTAACAAACAATAAAGAATTTTGAAATTCTGTAAGAGAATGAGTAAAAGAATTTTTTGAAGATATGAAAGGTAGGATTACTTTTAGAGAGTGAATAAAGAAGATTGAAGGTATAATACCAGATGAATTAAAGTGATTGTTGGAAAATTTAAGCGATAAAGAAAATATTAGAGAACTACAAGAAAAATTAGATACCAATTATAATCCCATACATGAATCTACTTGAGATGGTGTGCCATGAGTATTTACATTATGAGCTCTTTTGAACAATATATGATGATATTCTAATATAAGCAAGGTTGAATATCTTTGAGAATCTGAAAATAAAGAAGAATATTCTAATTTTATATGAACCTTACCAGAAGAAGTTAGAAATACATTAAAATCTCAAAATAATGCAGTATCCAATATGATTATAGCTTTTGAAGAATGAAATTTAGATGGTCCAATAGTCAAGGAAGCTCAAAAATTTTTACAAGAAAAATGATTTTATCTTTGACACAAAAGCTCTTTAGATTGAGTACCATGACAGCATACTCAAAATGCTATGCTTAATTATGCTTTAAGTTTAACTTAATTTCTTTCTATTTTATACCCAAATCATTTTACCGTTTCTACGAAATCCTTACCTAGTTTTTTTCTAATATTTGAAATATAAACATCTAATTTTCCATCTCATTCAAACAAACTGTCTCCTCACCAAAGTTCTTCAATAATTGCTGTCCTAGAAATAGCTATCCCAATGTTGTTCAGCAATATTTCCAATATATTAAATTCTTTTATAGTTAGTTTAATTTCTTCGTTATTTTTTAGCACTTTTTTTGCTTCAAGATCTATTTCCAAATCTCATATTTCAAATAATTCCTGATTTCAAAATCTCTTTGATAATGCTTTAATTCTTGCAAATAACTCTTCTAGATCAAATGGTTTTACCAAATAATCATCTGCTCATACATCAAATCATTCCAGCTTATCATCCAATTGTCATTTTGCTGTAGTCATTATTATCGGTATATCTTTTTCTTTTTTTAGCTGTTTACAAATCTCTATACCATCCATTCATGGTAACATCAAGTCTAACAAAATAATATCAAAATCATTTTTTCTAGCAACTTCTAGTCAGTACAAACCATTTTCAGCAACTAGAACTTCGTATCATTCTATCTCTAGATATTTTTTTATATTTTTTGCTATAGTTTTATTATCTTCTACGAGTAGTATTTTCATTATTAATTTTTATATAAATCATCGTCTGGGATGTCCTCCTTTGTAAAGGAGGGGAACCCGAAGGGTGGAGGATTTTATAAATCCCTCTAGTTTCACAAAACAGCTCCCTTCACAAAGGGAGACAACTAAAACACAATTTTGAATTTACTTCACTTTCCTTTCTTACTCTCTACATCAATCTCCCATCAATGCTTTTTTACCAATAATTTTGTTAAGTATAAGCCTAGTCCAAAACTTTTACTATTAGTTTTTGAACTATCTTCTTGCCAAAATCTTTCCCATATTCTATCTATATTTGTCTTCTCAATTCATACTCAAGTATCTTTTACTACAAATTCATTGTCATTCAAGACAAACTCTATATTTCACTCTTTTGTGTATTTAAACGCATTTTCAATTAGGTTTTTGGCAATAATATCAAAGCTACTATTGTGTACAAATTTATCTACACTTTCCAGTTTTTTCAATATATCAATATTTTTAGTATCGTAATTTTTACTGATATCTTTTATTTGTTTCAAGACTATATCAGATAAATTCTTCTCTTTTTTATCTAGTTTCGTTTCAGAATCCAATTTAGTAATTAACACTAATTCTTCTAATAAACTATTCATACTTTTTAATTCTAGTTTCAAATTATCTAATCAGTCTTTATGTTTTTTAGACTTAATTGCATAATCTATTTCTGAATTCATTGTCATCAAAGGAGTTTTTAATTCATGAGAAGCATTTGATATAAAATCTTTTAAAGCCAAAGTTTGCCTGTTTATTTTTTCCATAGCTTCATTCATTCTTTTAGCCAATATATTAATTTCATCATCTTCTGCTCCTATTATTTCTAACTTGTTATGTAAATTATCTAAGTCTAAGTCCTTTACGTGTTCAACTAAATAGTTTAATTTTTCTAATGAAGTTTTCACAAAATATAAGGATACAAAATATGCTATGATACCAAAAAGTAATAATAGGTATAGGGTAGTATAGATTAGATTTTTTTGTCCTTCAATATTTGGAGTAATATCTAGTACTACAGCATTGTTTCATATATCCTCAAAGTAGAAATATTTATCTTCTATTTTTGAAATATTTTTCAATATTTTATTTTCTGATATTATTTGATACTCAGCAGAACCTTTTTCTACAGTTAAATTATTTTTGAAATGTTCTCTGATTATTCATCTTCCATTCATCATAGTCACGTTCATTTGTGGTACTTTAGATACCTTTTCTACATTATTTTTTAGTGGATTATACCATCTCTGCAAAAATACTATATTTGCGAATAATCAAAAAAGAAATACGATTATTATCGTAAATATAGTAAATTTAATACTTATCTTGGTTGATGTTTTTAAGTTCATGGTATTGTTTTTAGTAAATTTATTGTCCTCCTTTGAGAAGGAGGGGGACCACTTGTGGTGGAGGATTTTATAAATCCCTCTAGTTTCACAGAACAACTCCCTTTGCAAAGGGATACATTACAATAGATACTATCAATAATTTCTCTCAAAAATCAAACAAAAAATTCGTCCCGTTTGATACGGGACGAAATATGATTATTTGTTTTGACCTAACCCACCTCATTGACGATTTCATTGTCTCATTCACATTTTTTCTCACATTCATTCTCCCATTCTTTGACCCATTGGTCTTTCTATTCAAAGCTCTTCGGCTATAGCATCAGCTTTTTCTTTAGCTCATTCCATATAAGTTCTGGCATCTTCCATTATGCTATGCATCTCAATCAGTTTCTCAAACTTTTTTTCAGTATCGATATTTTCCAATATATCCATACCTTCATGTAATTCTGTCCAAGCTTTATAATCATGGTTTTGGATCGCAGATTCTATAACTTCTCTTTTTTGGTCTCTTTCTACATGTCTTTCTTTCATTTCATCAAATTGCTCTTCAGTCATGTTTTCAGCTCTTCTTGTTCATTCTATAGATTCTAAAAATTCAGAATATGTGGTTGATTCTGTGATTGGAGTCTTTTCTCACTCCTGTCCAAATCATCCAAAATTAGCTGTTGAAGATCCCATCATAAATAAAGATGCGATACCTAATGCTCATAGAGTAGTAAACATAACAATTTTACCTGTTTTCATTTTTTTTATAAAGTAATAATATAAAATAATTCATCCTACTTTGTTATCATGATAACGGCAACAGTATAATCAACAACCTTAAATTAATCTTAAGCAATATTTGTCAGACAAAGACTTGAATAACAAAATTATTGTTCTATAATAACTCAGACCTATTTTTTATTTAAACAAAAAAATGAATCCCAAACATCTTTGACAAGAAAAGATATGAAAATTGCTAGCTAAACAATCAGCACCAGCTGTAATTTGAATGTTAGTAATGTCATTATACAATTTTGTAGATACTATATTCATAGGTAGAGGAGTAGGTACGGAATGAATTGCTGCTGTATCAATAGTTTTTCCAATACAGATGATTATCTGAGCATTTGCCATGGCACTAGGTATCTGAGCATCTTCAGTTATCTCCAGAAAATTGTGAGAAAAAAAATATGATTATGTTTCCAAAATATTTGGTACATTTCAGACAAGCAACATATCATTAGCAATAATTTTTATGATATTATGATTGTTGTTTACCAAACCTTTGCTTTGATTTTTTTGAGCTACACCAGAGATTCTAAATTTATGACACAAATATTTTTCTATATTACTTATATGAATAGTTTTTTTGTGTTTCAATATGTGAAATAACAATATTATTAGATCCGTTTGACACGCAAAGATGGCTATGATGGTTATGATTCTATCCTCTATTATAAATATTATACTAGACTGAGTATTCATATTTTGATTTAATATGTGAATATCTTGAGCTGCATGGGCTACAGTCATATCACGAATAGTTGGTTCTGTTATTATTTTAAAATATTTCTTTAGCAGTTCCAATGTCATTAAAACTACAATATCAGATTTTAATATTAGACGAAAAAAATTGAAAGAAATATTTTTAGTCTGATCATCATCATTAGCTAGACAAGTTGCAGCTAGTGGAGTGACAATATTTATAAATAATTTACTTTGAATATACGGTTGAAGTATTGCCATTGCTGCTTATGGTATTATCAACAGAGCTTTGATGGTTTTCTTTATGCCAATGTTTGGTGTAGTACAATGAATGCAGCCCATACTTTGATACAATCACGGAGCATGATTCAAGCATCGTGTAAAAGAAGTAACTTTACTTTCAATCAAGGTACTTACAATATTTTGTGTAGCTATTTTTGCTATATGTTTTATAGCACCATGACTATTATTAAATATATTTTCTACAGATCAAGAACTTTTAAAAATGGCTATCCCAGCCATGAGGATTGTGATACTTATGTTTCCTATAATTTGATTTCAGGTAGTGGCTAGCTGATTTTATCAAGCCTTATGAAAAGTCAGACCAGCATTTTGGTTTGCTATCATTAGACAGGTGGTCATATTTATACCAGTCTTATATATTTTATCAAAGATATTTGGATTAAATGGTGTTTGGTACTCCTTTCCAGTTGCAGATTTTTCTGCAGCAGTAATTGTATTTTTGGTATTTAGAGTAAGTCTAAGAAAAATTAATTAATACAAAAAACAGAGCTTTGGCTCCGTTTTTTTATTATTTTAGTATTCTTCACATTTTCTGATATAATGCCCAGTTGGATGATCACAGCTTGGACATAGATCTGGAGCTTCTTTTCATCTGTGTACATATCCGCACTCCATACATACTCGTTCAATATTTTCCTCTTTTTTAAATACTGTCTCTGCTTTTACTTGTTCATACAATTTTTTAAATCTTTCTTCATGATGCATCTCTGCTACCATGATAGATCTTATCCTTTTGGCAAATTGTGGATATCATTCTTCTTCAGCAGTTTTAGCAAATTCTGGGTATAGTTTTGAATATTCTTCATTTTCTCACTCCATTGCAGTTTTCAAATTAATCAAAGTATCTCAAAATCTACTGTCTGTAGAAGTTGGTACGTTTATTATACTTGCCCCGTCATTTTCTGCGGGGTCAATATCATATCATTCTTCCTTTTTCATTTCTTGCAACATATTCCAAAACCATTTTGCATGTTGTTTTTCTTGCAGAGCAGTCTCCATAAATATATTTGCAATTTGCACATATCACTCTTTTTTTGCTACTTTAGCATACAAATCATAGCGATTTCTAGCTTGTGATTCTCACACAAAAGCCATAGTCAAATTTTCAATAGTTTTTTTCATCTCGATATTTTATAGGATTAAAATTTCTTATTCTCCAATATATTCAAATCTTGGTATTTTTTTACCATCTATTTCTACAAATTCTTCAAACATTTTTTGTGGTCTTATTCGCACACCTCACTCTCCATATGATTTTTTGTAGATTATCATATCTTCCAAAGTTTCAGAATGTTTTGCTACTCACAAGATTTCACATTCAAATCATTTAAAATGTCTGTATTTACCAAGCTTCATTTTTTTTACTTATAACAAAAATAAACAACAATTACAATTTATTTTTTTATTTTCTTTTTACAACAAAAAACCGTCCTTTTGTCTTATTAGACATTAACCCAAAAGGGCAGGACGGTATAAAAAAATCTTTCTCCATTTTCCTACATTTTAATTAGTTTAACACTAGTTTTTTCATTTGGACATATGTAATATTCACCATCTATAAAGATAGGACTACCCACATCCATCAAAAAAAACACCCTTTTTCTCTCCAAAAAGTAGTACCCAAGGTAATAATAACCCTCTTTGATAAATTCTTTAAATCTATCTACATTAATTTCCTTTTTACAATAAATTTTGGACGAGCCAACTTTATTGCAAAACAATGTAGAAACTTTTTTACCAAATACTTCTTTCTGGATTTCCGTTATTTTCTGTTTTTTTGTTTTTCTAGGTATGTGCAACGGATCACTTGCCCAGACAAATCTTAAATTCAATTTTACCTCCTTTTTCTTTTTTGTTGGTTTAACTTTCTTTTTTTAATTACTTTTTGTGCTCTTCTTTTTGCTTTTCTGCGAGCCTTACATTTTCTCATAACTACCTCCTTTCTGTTTTTTTAAGATTTCACATTTTACATTGCACATTTTACATTTTACATTGCACATTTAATATAAGCTCCTTTTTTTCAATTTTAAAATATTTATTTTTTGTTAACTATCTATTTTTTCTTCCTGTTTATTATCAGATATATTATTGGTAAAATTCAAGCAGTATTAAATATAAACAAGAAAATAAACCAAGTCAATTGTTTTCTTTTACCAGATTTCCACAAAGCTATACCTTTCCACACAGCAGACCATATCAAAAGTATCGGTAAAATAACTGTCAAAAAGATTGCATTTGCATAAAAAGGTACCATTGTTGGTAAATCAGCGTTTATAGCCATAGGGATTGTTTCATTCATTTTTATTTAAATTAATAATAATAAAAGTTTTTTAATTTTTTTTCCAATTTTCAAAACTGTATCATATACCAGCAGAGATTATTACAATAGCAATTCATGCAGTCCACACAATCTCACTATATACTGTTTCAGCTCAAAGCCTTTTCAATATTATTCACAAAAATGCTCGTATTACTACAAGTGCAAATACAATATCCCTTTTTCTATACAATGCCAAAAGTGCTAGTATCATAGCCACAATTATTACTACAATTGTCCAAGATACTGGAGAAATTCATCGTCCAGATCGTCATATGTTTACCAGATAGGTACTAATATTTGCAATGGTTGCTACAGATATCCAACCCAAATACAAACTAAATGGTACTTGTAAAAATAGTTTATCCTTAAAACTTCATATCTTTTTTCAAATCTGGACTCTATTGTTCAACACTATCAATATTATCAAAAATAATATCATTATGATTACAGACAAAAATAATTTTTGATAATGTCGTGCAAATATCCATCCTATATTTGCCATGCATGAAAGTATAAATAATCTTCATATATTTTTAGTTATTCATAGACTCTTTTTCTTGAAGAAATCTATTGCTTGCCATACTACAAATCATAGTAGAGCTAGATATATGAGTCACCATATTGAAAATGTTAATCATGCGGGTACAAATAAATTTGGATACAGATCTGACAGCTCTCAGGTAGTCAGTCCTCCTATAGGCAGGTTAGTTGCCAAATAATTAATTACCATCACAGCTACAAATGCCACAATATTGGCTATTAACAAAAACTTAGTGCCAAAAAGACATTTTTTAGATCTCATTAGTTTCAATAATTTCATTTATTATTTTTTAAATAAATAAAGTTTATACTAAAATTCTACCTTTATTTGTTTTTTCTATTTTTCATAGTTTCAAAAGCAATGGTTCAATATCTTCTTCTACTCATTTCTCATTCATTCAGAGCTTTATAGCTATTGCTTTTAGTCACATTGGTCTGTCAGCATCTTTCAATATTTCCAAATATTTTTTGTGTATTGGAGACATTCACCCTTTTTCTATCTTACTATGACTCAAAAACCTTTCCCACATTTCATGAGTAAAATCCTTTATATTTTTTCCCTCTGTTACAAAAAAATCTCTAATTTTGATACACAGATTATGTATTTCTCTAGGTACAGAATCTACTTTATCTTCTATTTTTTCTATCACATTATCTTTGGTAGGTACATTGTATTTTTTCAAATATTTTTTTATTATTTCCTTTTTTTCATCTTTATCATAGTCCATAAAATGGAAATTATATACAAATCTATTTTTTATGGGCTTAGAGAGACTTTCTCACTTTGTGGTAGCACCTATTAGCGTAAACTTATTCAATGGTATCCTTACGTTTCATCACTCTGGCATTACCATATCTATTACATAATCTTCCATTGCAATATACAAGACTTCTTCCACACTCGGTTTCAGTCTATGTATCTCATCAATAAACAAAATATCTCCATCTTCCAAATTATTCAATACACTTACAATCTCAGATGGTTTACTTATTGCATATCATGTTACAGCTTTCATATTTACATTACTTTGCTTAGAAATAATGTGTGCCATAGTAGTTTTTCCAAATCCGCTTGGTCCACAAAAAAGCATATGTCACATATTTCATTTTCTAGTCTTTGCACTATCTATAGCAGTATTCAATACTTTTTTGATATGTTCTTGACCTATAAAACTATCAAAAGATTCAGGCCTGAAACTATCTTCTGTTTCTATGAGTATGTCTGTATTTATTTTCTTTATCTCCATTATACTTTATTTTTAATAAATTCTTTCAACTTTTAACTTTCAACTATCTTATAGTATGCGCTTGTTCATTCTACACCACTGATTCTATAATTATTGCTATCTATAAATCTTACTGTACCTTCTATCACATATCCATTACTCAATACAAAATTACTAGTTCATATTTTTTCATCTGTTACCATATCATACAGATCTCCATATCGTACAAAATTTTCACTAAAATATGTAGCTTCAGAAGTTTTTACCACTTTATATCTAGTACCAAATATCTCTATATATCCCACATCTAGATCTCCATCTTTCAATAAATTGGCATCTACATATACATTTGCTTCCAATTTTCCATTTGTTCATGTGCTTATAGAACCTTCTACTGTACTCACTACCTCATTTGCTATCCTATTATTATTTAAGCTATTTAGCATCTTATACTTTATATCAAATTTGTACAAAAACAATGCTACCTCATATCTACTTATCGCATTTTCAAAGTTTACTGCATCACTAGGAGTCACTAGACCAAGAGATTGGGCTTCATTAAAATAATTTTGCCGTCGTGGTGAAGTAGTTTCATCCAAATGTTGTCATTCAAACATCCTTATCAAAGCAGTTACAAATTGTGCTTTTTGTATTGATTCATCTGGAGAAAATTTATTGTTAGATCATTTTATGAGTCATTTTCTACATACATTTTGTATGTGTACTTGTGTAGCAGAATCTACATTTCAAATATCTGTAAATTGACATTCATTTGGTAGATAGGCCTCATTTACACCAAGCCCCAGCATATTAGAAAACTTATCAAATATTTTTGCAGCTCCAGCCCTATTTAAAGTGTCAAAAGGTCTATATTGAGCTGGATTGTTGTATACTGTGAGACCATTGTCATACATCCAATATATTGCTTCCAAAAGTTCTGGATCTGTATTTGGATCTATACCTCATATTAGAGTACCTAAATTGTCTATCACAGTATTTGAATCCATAGTTCACGAATTAGATTCAGGTGATAAGTTTCATATAGCATTCATTGCCATTACCCTTAGTTGCTCATTTTCTACCAGATTTTTCATCCTATATATCATCAAAGCTATTTCATATCTTGTCAGATCATGATCAAAATCATTTATATTTTCCACATTGGTCAATCATATTATTTTTCATTTATCATAATATTGCGACCACCATGGTATTTGCAGTTCATAAGACATTTTTCACTCAAACATCCTAATCAATACAGCCATTCATTGAGCTTTAGTCAAGGTATCTTGTGGCATAAATTTACCATCAGATCATTTAAATAGACCTCGTTTACATACATTGGCAATATGTGGCGCTAGAGTAGGATTAAACATCTCTGAATCAGAAAATGTACAACTAGCATTTTTTGTTATATCATCATATCACAATGTAGAATACGCTTGTCATATTATTTTACTAGCTTCTTCACGAGTAAGTATATCTTGTGGTCTAAAATCCTGCTCATTGTCATACATCGTTAGTCCATTGCTATGCATCCATGCAAGTGCCGCAGAAAATTCTTGCTCCGGAGTCATTTCCTCTTGTGCATCCAATGTTTCTTGCAAATTTGTCTCATTACTACCAGTGTCTATACTACCAGTATCTACTACACTTGTTGATCATGTATTTGTACTTCCAGTGTTTGTATTTCAAGTACCCAGATCGTATCCTGTTACATATATTGTATTTGTACCAGTATCTATAAGTATCTGTGGTAACTCATCACCAGTACTATCAGCCAATCACATACCAATCGTCAACAAGCTGATTCCCAATAAACCAATTCCAAGTAGACCAGTTTTAATTTTTTTGTTTATCATTTTTTTAAAAGAAAAATAAATCTATTTACTATATAAATAAGGTATGATTTATTTCAATACAATTTCATCTACAAAATTCTTGCAATATCCAGATAAAAATATAAACAATAGATAAATGCTCGCCATTGCTCGCGATAAAATATCCAAAATGCTAAAGTGATGAATATTTTGTATTTATTTTATCATTTTATCACTTTATTGCGTAGGCATTTATCCACTATTCGACAATCGTTTTTTTTACAAATACTTAACTACTACGATATGAAATTAATCTTCGTGACTTGATGAGTAATTTCTGGTTTGTGAAAAGGAATCACAGCTGCTTCTATTGGTAGAATTATGAAATCTGCCGGATACAAAGTGACTATGGCCAAGATGGATCCATATTTACAGATAGATGCAGGTACTATGTCTCCATACGAACATGGAGAGACTTTTGTGACCACTGATGGATTTGAAACTGATCTAGATTTATGACATTATGAGAGATTTATCGACGAAGAGCTCACAAAATATAGTAGTGTAACTACAGGTCAGATATATCGATCTGTAATGAATAAAGAGAGGAGAGGAGATTATCTATGAAAGACAGTCCAAGTAATCCCACACGTGACAGATGAAATCAAAGATAGAATTAGAAAGTTATCAGAATGAAGTGATGTGGCTATTATAGAAATATGAGGTACTGTTTGAGATATTGAATGACCTCACTTTATAGAGTCCATGAGGCAACTTAGACATGATTTGTGAAAAGAAAATGTTTTGTTTGTTCACGTAGCTCCGATTGTCACAGTGACCACATCATGAGAGATGAAGACAAAAGCCATCCAACATTCCATCATCAAGCTTAGAGAAGTATGAATACATGCCAATGTTTTGGTTTGTAGGACCCAAAAACCACTTGAGGAATGAATAAAATGAAAATTGGCTATGTTTTGTGATATAGGTGAAGATCGTATCATTGAAGCTGTAGATCAAAATATATATCAAGTTCCACTTTCGTTTCAAAAACAATGATTGGACAAATATATTATCAATAGATTTTTCCATGAAGATAAGAGATCTGATATGAGCGAGCGAGAAAATTTAGTCAACAAGCTAATGAATCCTGAGAGAGAAATCACAGTTTGAATTTCAGGTAAATATACCAACTTAGATGACTCTTATATAAGTGTTTTAGAAGCTTTGAAACATGCTTGAGCCAACTACAATACAAAAGTAAATATTGAATGGATAGAGACTACAGAATATCAATGAGAAGATCGAGAAAATAAATTGAAAAATTTTATATCAGACAAAAATATCTCAGCTATCGTAAGTCCTGGTGGATTTTGAGATAGGGGTATAGAAGGTATGATAAATGTAGCAAATTATTGCAGAGCAAACGATCTTCCTTATCTATGATTGTGTCTTGGTTTGCAAGTAGCCACCATAGGATTTGCTAGAAATGTATGTGGATTGGATCATGCAAATTCTTGAGAATTTGCACCACAATGAGATCAAAATGTAATAGATATCATGGAAACTCAAAAATGAATCACAAACAAATGATGAACAATGCGTCTTGGTTCATATGATGCAATACTCAAACCAGATACTAGGATTCGAAATCTATACAAAGAATTCAATCAAATAGATTTGGACAAAAATCTAGTAAAAGAGAGACATAGACATAGATTTGAAGTAAATCCAGATTATCACAGACAATTGGAAGAAAAGTGATTTGTAATTTCTGGTACATCTCCAGATGGTACTTTGGTAGAGTTTATTGAGATACCAGACCACAAATATTATGCAGCTACACAAGCTCATCCAGAATTAAAATCTAGAATCAATAAACCACATCCGCTATTCTTGTGACTGATAAAGTCAGTCATTAGCTAATGGCTATTAGCCAATAGCTAAAAAATCCTCCATCCATCATCATGATGATGGATACCTCCTCCTTTAATAAAGGAGGACATCTTGTCTCCCTTTGTGAAGGGAGATGTCCGAAGGACAGAGGGATTTATTTAAAATAAACAATCAAAATGGCAAAAAGATTTCTTACAGGATTAAAACCAACAGGTAAACAATTACACATATGAAATTATTTTGGTTCCATCAAGCAGATGATGGATTTGGCAAAAGAAAATCCAGATTCAGAATTTTTCTTGTTTCTTGCCAATATGCATGGATTTACTCAAATTCATAATCAAGAGGAGATGAGAGAAAATTCAATTATGGCATTAAAACTATATTTGGCTTGTTGAGCAGATGCAAAACAATTTATTATATACAATCCAGCAGATATTCCAGGTCATGCACAACTAAATTGGGTACTGACTTGTACTACTCACATGTGATTTATGGAAAGAATGCATAGTTACAAAGAAGCTCTGGACAAATGAAAAGCCAAAGAGATTTGAGTAGGAGTTTTTTGCTATCCAATACTTATGGCTGCTGATATTCTTCTTTACGATGCTGATTTTGTACCAGTAGGAAAAGATCAAAAGCAACATGTAGAATATGCTAGAGACATAGCACAAAAATTCAACAATAATTTTGGAGAAACATTTAAACTTCCTCAACCAAAAATAAATCCAGATCTTTGACTTATCCCATGAACAGATGGTCGTAAAATGTCCAAATCTTACAACAATTATATATGATTACTTGACGATGAAAAAACTGTCTTAAAGAGGGTAAAACAGATACCAACAGACACAAAGACAGTAGAGGAGCCAAAGAATCCAGATGAATGTAATGTATACAATCTTACCAAATTGTTCATCACAGAATCAGAAGACAAAGAATTTAGAAATAAGTACGAAGCAGGATGACTTAGTTACAAAGATGCCAAAGAATATTGTTTTGAGAAAATTATGGCATTTCTGACACCAATACAAGAAAAGTATAACCAAATTTCAGATCAAGAAGTAGTAGATCTGTTAGCAAAGAACGCTAAGTATGTAAATGAAATCGCAGAAAAGAAAATCCAAGATGTTTATAGAAAGATATGATTTAATTTATAAAATATAGGTAATATTTAACTTTGTTTGTTTTAAAAGACTATAACAATCTATGTCTCCTCATAAAAATCAAACATATAACACTAAAAGTAAGAAATACTATTCATGCTCATATCATTGCATATTGTAGAGTATAAATATCCATTATCCATCATATAAATGGGCTAATTATAGCAAAAAATAATCTTCATACTAATCATTGTATTGATAACACTGTTGCTCTTATTTTTGAACTTATAATTTTATTAATATAGTCTTTAATAATTGGTCTACCAATTCATCTAGCGAAATAAAATAAAAACATAAATAATATTGCCCAAATGGATTGGAAAATACTTAATAAGATATATCAAATAAACACCAACAATATTAAGGATATTAGTGATTTTTTTCTTCAAAAAAAACTTTCAAACTTATGTGCTTGTAGTGCAAAAAATCATACAGAAGCATTTAAAATAGCCCAAGCAAATCCAAAATATTTTAATGGTAGTCAAACCAAATTAAAGTATGGTTGCACTAACCATACAAATGTTAGTGTGCTAGCACTAAAAAATCAAAAATAAAAAATTAATCGTTTTATTTCTTTATTTCAATGAAGAGAATATCTAACTATCTTGCTTATGTTTTTAATAGGTCCATCTTTATTTTTATTTTTTTCTATAGGCGGTTCTATAATAGATATTACTATAAATATAGCAGGTATTGATAAAATGGTTTCTACATAAAAAGGTGTTCTAAGACTTATAGTCGCCAACAAACCACCAATTATTCATGCTATAGCTTCTGAGAAATTTCAAGTAGCTTCCATTCTTCATTCTATTTTTTTATATTCACCTTCTTTTCAATTAGATAATAATGTATCATATATGATAGCAGAGTCTGTTCAGGAAAAAAATCAAAGAGATAAAGCCATAATAATTTCAGCAAACATAAATCACCAAAATCAATATGATAAAGAATGACCCAATATTCATAATGTTCATAAAATAGTAGCAATTATCAAACATTTTTTTCTACCCATGACATCAGAGAAATATCCAGATGGTATTTCAAACAAAACTATCGAAATAGAAAAAATAGAATTTAATAAAAATATTTGAGTCATACTCAAACCATTATCTTGAAAAAACAAAACAACAATAGGCATTATCAATAAAAACATCCTAGTCGCTTTGATAAAATACATTTTCCATATATTTTGTTGTATTTTATTTTGCATTTTTATATTTAATTTTTAATTCTTAACTCTCAATCCACTCTACAAAAACATTGTAGTCATGTGCCAAATTATTATCTGTCTTTAATTTTTTTTCAATATTATTTACAGCATAAATCACTGATGCATGATTTTTCCCACCAAAATAATCTCCAATTTTTTCCAAAGTCCATCCAAAATATCTTTTGGCCAACAACATCAAAATTTGTCTTGTCACTGTAATTTCTTTTTTTCTGCTATCAGATTTTAGATCTGATACAGATAGATTATAGTATTGAGCGACCATCTCTACTATATTTCCAAAATTTTGAGTACTTTTTTTGTTTCATTCAGCTATTTTATTCATATCTACTTTTTGTTCACTATGGGTGTAGCCAAGAGTTTCCAGTGCTGCGATTACATCTTGTTCATTCAATGTATTTCACATCAACTTTTTTCTAGTGATCAA
>DAOTFU010000016.1:0-21772 GCA_035446765.1 Candidatus Absconditabacterales bacterium | reverse complement strand
AAGAGCATTTACATTGTTTGAAGTAGTACTAGCTCTAATTATCTTTTCTATGATAGTTGGTGTAATTTTTGCTATATATATAAATATGCAAAAGTCTCAAGTCCATATAAAAAATGAACAATTGATTATACAAGATTCTAGTGATTTTTTGGATCAGTTAAACAATCTTTCATTTGATTATACCATAGATTATGAAGAATATTTCAATAGAAGTATGGTATGATGCAACACTTGAGATGATTCATTTCAGCGAAATAATTCTGGAGCTTGTGATATGTTTACAGATTATTGAAATACTGCTACCTGAGACTCTTTTTATTATTGTTCTCTTACATGAAATTGATCCCAGTCATGATACGCCTATTATTGACATGATGCTACAATTTTAGGTTGTCCAGTTTCTTGATCACAATATTTTGGAGAATATAAGCGACAATTTCGAGATATAGTGGATTCCAATCTTAATAATTGAGATGATGTATTTTTTGGTACATGACCTGTAGCAATAATTAATAATACTTGAGTACAAGAATTATATCTTATCAACAAAAAATGAGACCATAGGATATTTTTTAGGAGAAAGTCATATACAGGAGACAATGCTAGATATTCTATACAGATGCTCAAACTCAAATGATTTGATGCGGGTACATGACATGATTTTAGTACTTGATGAAATTGGTGAGTACATGATTGTTTTGTAGATACTCGAGCTTGTGATGCAGAAGCTGGATTTGTATGTAGTGGAGATATTGTTTTAACTTGAGATGATATTGAATATAGATTACCAGCAGATATAGATGATGGTCGAGTAGATATTACTGATGCAGATATTACAGTGTCATCTCGAAATTTTGAATTATATCCATCCAAAGATCCATACTTAGCTCAAAACGATCGAGATGCTCAGATAGATCCTTATGTACAGATCAATTTAAAAATAGAGCCAGTCGTGGCTATACAAGATCAACAGATAGAACTATCTACAACTTTAGGATTCAAGTCATCATACTTCAATTTTGCATCTCAAACTGGATTTACGATACCAGAATTTTCTTGAGAAGAGATCTGTAGTGCAGACTTTGTGACAGTACGAAGTGGTACTATAGCCAATATAGGTATAAATTCATCTTATACATACAATTATAATTTATGTTGTGATTACGATACTGGTTCACAAATCTGTAATGAGTCGCTATTTAGTGGATTAACCTCATCAAGCACATGTAGTTATACAGGTAATTGACCACACTACGTACGAATTACCTGATTATTCCCAGCACCAAGTTTCTCAAACAAAAACAATATAATATGAGTCTATAAACGATGATGATGCTGGCTAGGTATGGATTCATCCTTTAAGAATTGTAGCAATTTTGGTGTATTTTCTGGTTCTATAGACAATCCAGATTTATCTAATGTTACAAGCTTAAACTATACATTTGAATGATGTACAAGCTTTAACCAAGATCTTTCTGATTGGGATGTAAGTAACATATCTAGTTTTTATGTTACCTTTCGAAAAGCCAGTACCTTTAACCAAGATCTTTCTGATTGGGATATGAATCAAGCTACTACAATAAATTGAATGTTTAATAAGTGTACGAATTTTAACCAAGATCTTTCTGATTGGGATATGAGTAATGTTACTAATATGTTCTGAACTTTTGATGATACATCAATGTCGACCGCAAATTATGATAGTTTTTTAATATCACTTTCTTGATCTACAATCCAGACAGGTGTATTTTTATGAGCAGATTGAGTTGATTATTGTCTTTGAAGCGGGGCTAGAACATATTTAGTGGATGATTTAGGTCGAAATATAAATGATTGAGATTATGATTGTAGCGAATACGATGATGGTGGATGAATGGTTCCAGAAACATAATATATTTAAATATTTTAAAACAACAAATGACACAAAACAATCAATTATCTGAAAGGGATGTAAGAATCCAAAAAATAGAAAAGATCAAAAAAATGTTAATTAAACCATACGCACAAAGTTTTGATAAAAAAGATTTAGTATCTGATATAATCTCACAATACAGTGAAAAACAACACAGAGATATTAACGATATTATCATAAATCCAGAAATACAGGTCAGAACTGCAGGTAGAGTAATGTTGCACAGATCTCATGGTAAATTAGCTTTTGCAAGACTTATGGATTCTACAGATCAGATACAACTTATGTTTCACAGAGAAAGTTGTAAGATAGATATTTCTACTTCTCAAAATGATCCAAAACTTTTAGAGACACTGACTGGAGAGTGAATTTGAGCAGATGGATGAAATGAAATAACAGCATACAAGTTTATGGAAAAAATGGTAGATGTATGAGATTTTATCTGAATTAGATGAGAAGTATTTACTACTCACAAATGAGAACTTACAATATTTGTATCAGAGTTTAAATTTTTGTCTAAAGCAGTTAGACCATTACCAGAAAAATTTCACGGACTTA
Source organism: Candidatus Absconditabacterales bacterium (assembly GCA_035446765.1). Lineage (GTDB taxonomy): Bacteria > Patescibacteriota > Gracilibacteria > Absconditabacterales > Absconditicoccaceae > JALOAF01. The sequence continues at coordinate 19,302 of DAOTFU010000016.1, read as the reverse complement.
CAGATCAAGAAGAATTGTATAGAAAAAGATATCTTGATATGACTATGAATCCAGAGACATATAAAAGATTTATGTTTAAATCAGAATTCTACAAAACTTTGAGAGATTTTTATCATGCAGAATGATTTACAGAAATCACCACTCCAATACTTTGTAATGCTGCATCTGGTGCAGCTGCAAAACCATTTATCACACATCACAATGATTTTGATACTGAATTTTATCTGAGAATTGCATTTGAAACAGCATTGAAAAAGGCAACTGTAGGTAGGATGGAAAAGATATTTGAGATAGGAAAAGATTTTAGAAATGAAGGATCAGACCCATCACATTTGCAAGAATTTACGCAAGTAGAACATTACGCAGTATATCGAAATTATGAAGATAATATGAAATTTGCAGAAAAAATGTTTGATTATATTTTCGATAAGATGTGATTATCTAAAAAAATAAACGTAAAGGACAAAGATTGAAATATCAAAGAAGTTGATTTTACCACACCATGGGAAAGGGTTGATTATACAAAATGAATAGTAGACGCTAGCTGAATAGATATTACAAAATATTCAATAGATGATGCAGATAAACTAAGAGCTGATATCAAGGCAAAATGAATTGAATTTGAAAAAATGGATCAAATGTGAACAACAACATTGATTGATTATTTGTACAAAAAAGTACTTAGACCCAAAATACTGTGACCTGCGTTTATTTATAATTATCCAGTAATTATGCAGCCTTTGGCTAGAGTTTCAGATGAAGATGCTGGAGTAGTAGAGCAGTTTCAATTACTCGTAAATGGTCGAGAAATCTGTAAAGCATATTCAGAGCTTGTAGATCCAATATTCCAACAAGCTAACTTTGACAAACAAAAAGAAGCTGCAGCAAAATGAGATGAAGAGGCTACAGCAGAAGACAAAGATTTTGTAACAGCAATGGAATATGGTATGCCTCCACAATCTGGATTTGGTATGGGACTTGAGAGAATATTAGCAATACTTACAGAACAAGATAATTTAAGAGATGTAGTGATGTTCCCAATCATGAAACCAGAGAGTAATTTAGATGAAGATAAACAAGATGAAAAATAGAGAAAATGAGATGTGCAAAACACAAGACATTTCTTTTGAAGAGACAATTATATCAAGTTGAGAGCGTGTTAATTACACAGACTTTAATAAATCTAAATCATTGTTTGATATTCTTGTAAATAAAAAAACAAAAGAAGACATCGATATAACTGATTTTGATAGGATGGAAAATTTGAAAAAATTTATCAACAAGAAAGTATATAAAGTGGTGTATTTAGAGATAATAAATAATAAACATCTCTCAGAAGAAGAAAAGAAATTATTTAAAAATAATCATCCAAAAATATATAATTGATATTCAAATTCTTGGAATCAAAACTTTAATTATTTGATTTTGTTAACTAAAAAAGGAGTGAAAATACCTATTCGATTATGAGGTATTTGAATAAATATTACATTTCGCTCTGGTCATGTAGATCAATATATATTATGAGGAGAGAAAGGTTCACTATCTAAGGCTAATCTAGATTTTATAAGAGAATTTATTGATGCACACTGAAATAGTCCAGAAATACTTAATAAGTTAGAAAAAAAGAAAATTAAATTATCAAGTCTAGTTGAGAATTCTTTATAAAAATTATATAAGTTTATTTCAATTAAAAATATAAAAATGCTTTCTACAAAACCACCAAAATGAACACAAGATCGATATCCACAAGAATTTCAAATTAGAAAATATATTTTTGATACATGGAGAAAGGTTTGTACAGAATTTGGTTATCAAGAATATTTGGGACCTTTAGTTGAATCTGTAGATATACGAAAAGCAAAATCTGGAGAAGATGTGGGTTGAACAGAATTAACTCAAATAACAAATAGAGATGGAGAAATTTCAGATCTAGCTTTGAGACCAGAAATGACACCTACAGTTACTCGTATGGTAGCCAAAAATTACAATCAGTTAGCAAAACCAATTAGATATTTTAGTATTGCCAATTTTTATCGTAACGAAAGACCTCAAAGAGGTAGAAATAGAGAATTTTGGCAACTAAATGTAGATATTTTTGGTTCTGAAAATATTTATGCTGATGTGGAAATATTGGACCTAGCTATCTCATTGATGCTATGATTCAATCCTCCAAAATGATCTTGGATTTTGAATATTAACAATCGTTTTATTATAGATGAAGTCTTGCTTTCAATAGGTATTTCAGAAGATAATAAGCAAGAAATAGTTAGGACAATGGATAAGCGAGACAAACTACCAAAAGATTCTATACAAGAAATATTGATAGAAAAATGACTCAAAAAAAATCAGGTTGAAATGCTTGTAAATTATATGAATACGAAAACTTTGGATGAACTAATCAAATTGTTCCCACAGATCAAAAAATCTAAATGAGTAGAACAAACCACATTTATCATCAAAACATTATCCGATCTTTGATATTCTGAGTATATCGAATTTAAACCAAGTCTCATTAGGGGATTTGATTATTATGATTGACTAGTTTTTGAGATATTTGACATACATCCAGACAACAATAGAGCTTTATTTGGTGGTGGAAGATACAATGGTTTATCGAGCATTTTTATCAAAGAAAATATCCCAGCGATTTGATTTGCACCAGGAGATGAGACAATGAAATTATTCCTAGAATCTCGAGGATTGTTGGACAAAATTATTCAAAAAACAGATGTTAAAAATATGTATTTCCCTATTTTAGAGTCATGATTTGAAAACGAAGTTTTAAACTTAGCTAACACACTTAGAAAACAGTGAAGAAATATAGTTTGTGGATTAGAATTCCAAAAATTTGCTAAAGCAATGCAATATGCAGACAAGCAATGATACAATTTTGTAGTAATATATGGAGAACAAGAAAAGAAAAAATGAGTATATAGAGTCAAAGATATGAAAACATGAAAAGAAAAAGACTTTGATCTCAAAGAAAGATTTTGTAGTAGAAGGCTGAATAAATAAAGAAAAAAAGCTGTCGAAAACGATAGCTTTTTATAAAGATTTCTTTACGTAGCACACAAGAATATAGTTCCATATAATACCAATAAGAATAATATAAAGCCTACTATTAATAGGATTCCATTATCCGTTTTTTTCAATAAATTTAATAGTTTCATTTTTTTTATTTTTTTATTTGATTTGTAACAAGACTATCTATATTCTAAAATAAAAATCAATATCTTTATACACAACAAAAATTCAATAACTTGCAATTTGTTTTCAACTTATTATACTGAATCAGCAAATTTTTTATTGCTAATTTTTTTTGATGTCCCAATCAAAAACAATATTGGTTACAGGATGACTTTGATATATAGGTTCTCATACATGTACTGTATTTGGAGAAGCTGGATTTGATATTATCATAGTTGATAATTTATCTAATTCTCACGAATCTACATTGGACAATATAGCCGAGATTATAGGTAAAAAACCTACTTTTTACAATGTAGATATTAGAGAAGAATCTGCCTTGTCAAAAGTTTTTAAAAAACATCCAGAAATAGATGCTGTGATACATTTTGCTGCCAAAAAAGCAGTCTGAGAAAGTTGTCAGGATCCATTTTTGTATTATGAAAACAATGTAATATGAACTCAAAATTTGCTCAAAGTAATGAACAAATTTGACAAAAAAAATATAGTTTTTTCAAGTAGTGCAACTGTGTACGATGCTCCAAAACTGCTTCCGCCATTTAGTGAAAACGATCGTTTAGGTACTCACAATCCTTATGGTACTACAAAACTTATAATGGAATACATGCTCAAAGATCTAGCTACATACAAAGGATTTAATGTAGTAAATCTAAGATATTTTAATCCTGTTTGAGCTCACAATTCTGGTCTTATATGAGAAGATCCAAAATGAATACCAAGTAATTTACTACCATATACTCTCAAAGTAGCCAAATGAGAAATTGACTGTGTACAAATATATTGAGATGATTATGATACTCCGGATGGTACTTGAGTTAGAGATTATATTCACATAATGGATGTAGCAGACGCTCATTTGAGTGTATACCATCAAATATTAAAATATAAAGAATATCAAAATGAAAAAAAGATAGAATCAAACAAATGATATTTTGACATATTTAACATATGAACTTGAGATGGTAAATCTGTGAAGGAGGTAGTTGAATTAGTTAGAAATGTTACAGAAAAAGAAGTTCCATCAAAAGTAGTAGCTAGAAGGCCTTGAGATATAGATACTTATATAGCCAATCCACAAAAAGCAAAACAAGTATTGGAGCGAGAATACAAAAGGTCAATATATCAGGCCGTAGAAGATGCACGAAGATTCATTCAAAGGAAAAATAACTAATAATTACTTTATTCTTAATTTAATTAGATGAGTTTATTGCAATTTTTCATCATAATAATAGCAGTAATATTTTTCTTGTTTTGAGTAGACTTATACAAGCGCAAAAAGATGAATATCCTACATTTTTTGGTATTTGTATTTTGATCTGCAGCGGTAATACTTTTTGCTATCAACAATACTTTGTTAAATAAATTTGGAAATTTTTTTGGTCTGACAAGATGAGCCGATCTTATAGTTTATTGATCTTTGGTAGTATTGGCTTATTTTTATATTACTCTATTGAATTCCCACACAAAGGACAAGCAAGAGCTTACTAGATTTATTTCTCAAAAGTCTATTAATAAGGCCTATGAATTAGAAAAAGATAATATCAAAAAATATAAAAATAAAACAGAGAAAGATGAATTTATATTCAACATCAGAGCTTACAATGAATGAAAGGTAATATGAAATGTAGTAGATCAGATAGTCAAAGAATGATTTAAAAAAATTGTTTTTGTAAATGATGGATCAAAAGACAATACATTGGAAGTTTTAGATACAAAAAAGAAAAAATATAAAGATTGTTTATTTATTATAATTTCTCATGATATCAATAGAGGAGGTGGAGCAGCCAATCAGACTTGATACAGATTTATACAAGATTATTCAACAGAATTAAATGCAAAATGGTTTGTGTGATTTGATGCGGATGGTCAGATGGATATCAAAGATATGTCCAAATTTATGTCAGAAATAAAGAAAAATAATTGAAAATACGATCTTTATCTTGGATCAAGGTTTGTACAATGATGAAAAGCAAAAAATATGCCACGCAGTAGGAAAATTATATTGGCCATATCCAAGATAGTGACCAAGATTTTTTACTGAGCAAACATATCTGATCCACACAATTGATATAGAGTTATATCTATGGATGCTTTCAAAAAAATTAAGCTTACTTCAGATGGTATGCATTATGCCAACGAAGTAAACGAACAGATTAGAAAATACAAAATGAATTATAAAGAAATTCCAGTCAATATTTGTTATACAGATTATAGCCTAGAAAAATGACAAAAAAACTCCAATAGCATCAAACTTGCTATGGAGATGATATACAAAAAAATATTCTTCAGATAAAAAATGCCCCATTGGGGCGTTTTTAGTAATTTTATAATTTATAACTATATTTTACTGATTTTTTTCTAATCATTTGGTAAAATCATCAACCTTACTGTCACCAGCAGGCATTTCATTTTCTATAAAATCTTTTACTATATCTGTCATAGCGACTGATTTTGCATCTTCTAGTTTTTTTTCTTGAATTTTTTCTGTTTCTTCTCTGTGAATCAATCATTCTTGAGAATTTACTCAAAATCTGTTAGCATATTCTTCTGCAGATATATTTACATCTGTTCAAGGAATATTAGGCATGTTTTTATATAATTTAATAAATAAATAGGTTAAATTAACATTGTAAATTATAATCAAAATATTTAATTTGTCAATACATGTTAATAATTTCTAATATCTCTATCCATTTGTCTCTTGATATCTTTTTCCTTCAATACTTGTTTCTTTTCTACTTTTCTCATCAACTTTCAGATAGCGATTTTCAATTTAATCAATCATCTCTTATTTAAATATATTTCTAGTGGTATAATCACATATCATGGCTTATCTGTCATTGCAGAGATTTTTGCCAACTCTCTTTTATTGATAAGTAATTTTCTATCTCCCTTTGCCTTGTAGTCAGGAACCAATTTTGGATTGGTTTTTTTGTACAAAGGTATATCCATATTTTTGATCCAAAGCTCTCTATCTTTTATCCTTACCATAGCATCTTTGATATTTACTTGTCACATTTTGATAGATTTAACTTCGTGTCACACCAAAACTATTCCGACTTCATAATCTTTGTCAAATTGGTAATCACGATATGCTATTTTATTTTTTGATATTAGTTTCATTTTAGTTATTTCTATAATTTCTTGTAAATATCACCTCTGGTGTCACAAGATATAATATTTATTTTTCAGTTTTTATTTGTAAAAAGTATTCTAAATTTTCAAACTCTGCACCTAAATAAGTATTTTTTTCATTTTATAGATCTAATATCCAATCAATCAAGATCTTTAGTAAAGATTTTTTGTACAATTTGTAAAATACGAATTTGTTCATTCTTACTTAAAGAATTTATGTATTTAATCCACCTCTCCATTTATATCGTTTTTTTTAAATGATCAAGAAATTCTTCAATAGGAACCGGTCTATTGAACATATCATATGAACTTAAATCATCTTCAACCTCATCAATGATTTTCAATTCTTTATTATCTACAAATTCTCTTAATTTTAAATTGATTATAGAGCTAAGACTGATTCAATTTTTTTTTGCTAATTCTTTAGCAATTTTTACTATATCTGCATCAACTCTAGCTGTGATTGTTTGTGTACTCATTTGTAATACATTTACATATAAAACACATACATTGTATTCTTTTTTTTTAATAAATCAAGCTATATTAGTTTCATTTTATTCGTTCTCTATATTTTTCTATAAAAGGTCTAGTATATCAAATAATCGGCTCAGGAAGATTATCTAAATCAAACCACTTAACTTCGCTACATTTTTCCGGTTCCATAATTTTTACATCTCCTCAAATTATTTTGGCAAAACAACCACCAGTAAATCGATGCTTTTTTATACCATTTTCTTCCCTAATATCTTCTGCAAATATTTGTGGTCATATCAATTCTATATCTACATTTAATTCTTCTTTTATTTCTCTTTTTACCGTATTTTCCAATGTGTCACCAAATTCAATGGTTCCACCAGGTTGTGCCCGGAATCCTCATCCACCTCATTGAGACTTATCAGTTCTTTTGATTAGTAGGACTTGATGATTATCATTTACAATCAAATATCCACAACCTACTCAAATATAATCTACTCATCTTTTCATGATGTATATTTTAAAATAAATGTTATCGAGTATCGTCGTAAGGGCGATTATTAATCGCCACTACAAAAGACATCTGTAATAAAAATTATTTCCCAAATCTTTCTTTCAATATCTCCATTTTATTATTCAAAATTTCATTCACATCCAAATTCATCATCCTAGCTAATCTAATAGTAGATATTATCACATCAGCCATTTCATTTTCCAATTTTTCATCAGATATTCTATCCATTTTTTCCAGTCTTTGTCCTCCAAATTTTCACAATACTTGTTCGTTTAATTCTCATACTTCTTCAGAGATTTTCATACCATGTCAAAAAACTCTTTCTCTAAAACTCCAATCGTCCACATTTACAACATGATTTTGTTTTTCCAATGTTCGATCTATAAAATCGATAATTCTTTTATATTCATTATGAATTGTTTTAACTAAAATTAATATTGATGACCTTTTTGTTTGTTAAATTCATAATTAATTTCTTTAAATCTTTCTTGAGCCTCTTTAGTATTTGCTGTAATAGAGTTTTGAATTTCAATAATTTCAGCATCATTAGTTTCTGTATCATATATAGCAAAAGTTGCAATTCAAGTTTTATATGCACCAACTTCACCAGGATTTAATACTAAACAATTTCAAATCATTTTTTTATTTTTCAAATGATTGTGTCCATAAAATACAGCGTCAAAATCTCAAGATTTAGCCATTGGTTTTGCAAGTAGAGGATAGTGAGACAAAAATATTTTTCTACCATCAATTTCTATAGTATCAAATACATCAAATCAAATCTCCAAGTTACTTCATTCAGCCAGAGAAAATTTGGTTATCAGTGATTTATCTCCATCATTATTTCCAAATATAGCTCTGACTTTTACAGGTACAGCAGAAAGCATTCCAGCGATAGCAGCGCCACAAAAATCTCACAAAAAAATGATTTCCTCTACATTATATTTTTTTATTTGCTCCAACGCCATCACTAAATTGTGTGCATTATCATGAATATCTGAAATTACAGCTATTTTCATATTATTTTAAAAAAATAAATTATTTATTTATAACCTGAACTCAATCTAAATCAAATACCTCTTCTATATTTACAAGTATTGCATTCTTTGCGGGATATTTCTTATCAGTATTACAAAGATCAAAATATTTCCCGGAATTGAATATTTCTACACTACCTTTTATTCTATAATATTTTCAATTATTGATAGCTGTAATACAAATAAGTTTATTGGATTTAAGATTCTCAATAGTTTGTTTCATTTGTGCATCAGAAATAAGTAATTTATTGTCAAAAAAACCAAGTGATATAACTATATTAGCATTTGGTTTACCATCTAAAGAACTAGTCGACAAAACCAATTCATGACCTTTTCAGAAAATTTCTTTCCAATTCATTTTTAATCTTTTATCCTAGTTAAAACTCAATCAATTATTTCATATTTGCGATTTTTATTTTTTTCTACTTTTTTGATTAATTCATCTTCTAGATCTATTCAAAGTATCTCAGCTATACCAAGTAGATATATAATCACATCAGCCATTTCTTCACCCAAATTATCTTTTTTCTTGTAATATGCTTCATAAGCTTCAGACAACTCTTCATGAGTAAGTGCAAATTCTTGGTGTATATTTTCTACATTAAATCATTTATCTACTTTGTTTTGATAGATTATTTTTTGCAATTCTTTTAGGTCTAGCATTTTAGTGATTAGATTATAAATCAATCATATTTTTTAATTTTTCCCACACTTTATCAAACAAATACCTATGTCACTTATCATTACTATGTAATCAATCCTTATAACAATATTTATTTACCCATTCCGCTGGAGACATATCTACACCAATATATTCAATTCATAATTCTTTACAAAGATTTTCAGTGATATTATTAAATAATATCTTTCTATCATTATAAAAATAAGAATATTCTCAATCTAACGGACTCAATTTTGGAGTTGTTTTTGCTTCATCAACATAACCACTACTTACAAAGATAATATCGTCAACTTCTTTTTGTATATTATTTAATAAACTTTCCAACTCTTTTTTGTATTCTTCTGGAGAACAAACATATCCATCTGGTTTTCATCTTGCCTTTATATTATTACCTCATATATTTATCAAAACAATAGTTTTTCAATTTCATCTTTTGTATTTTCTCAATAAAGGCAAACAATTCTCTCTCACAAATTCAGCGGTAGCTCAAGCATATCACAAATTAAAAACTTCACACTTTTCTCAAACTCAATTTTTTTCAAACATAAGTTTTGATATTTTTTGTTTCACCAGTCCAGCTCGACCACCAAAAGTGCTTCATACACCCGACACAGAACTAGATCATAATATAAATATTTGTTGCATGATTTTCATCATAAATAAAGTATTTTTTGTCCTCCTTTGTGAAGGAGGGGAACCCAAAGCCTGCCTGCCGGTAGGCGGGGGTGGAGGATTTTCAGTTGGCAGATATTACCTACTAAATCCCTCAATCCCGCAAGTCTGCGGGAGAACAACTCCCTTTACGAAAGGGAGACAATATTCTACCTCATAAAACTCTCTAGCTCTTCTACTCTCACTCTTTTCTGCTCCATAGTATCTCTATCTCTCAATGTTACCGTATTGTCTTCACAACTTTGTTGGTCTACTGTCACACAAAAAGGAGTTCATATCTCATCTTGTCTTCTATATCTCTTTCCAATAGCTCATCAGTCATCATATTCACACATATATTTTTTTGACAACTTAGCAAAAATATCATTTGCAATTTCCACTTGTTTTTCATCTTTTTTGATCAATGGAAGTATTGCAAATTTAATAGGAGCTATATTTTTGTGAAATTTTGCTACAGTCCTAGTTGCCTCATTTCCATTTCCATCAGTATATTTTTCTTCATCGTAAGAATCAATCATAGCAGTCAATACAGCTCTTGTAAGACCCCAGCTTGGTTCTATTACATGAGGTATATATCTTTTTCCTGTATTTGGATCACTATATTGCATATCCTTTCCACTATGTTCTACGTGTTGATTTAAGTCATAATCTGTCCTATAAGCTATACCTTGTAATTCACCCCAACCTCGAGGAAATTCGTATTCTACATCACAAGTTCCTTTACTGTAAAATGATAGTTCATCTTTATCATGATCTCTAAATGTTAATTTCTTTGGAGTAATTCCAATCTCTTCTTCTCGCCATTTTTTACTTTCCTTTTTCCAGTATTCAAATCGTTTCAGTCATTCTTTTTCATCGTTTTCACAAAAAAATTCTATCTCCATTTGATAAAATTCCATCACTCTAAACATAAAATTTCATGGAGTAATTTCATTTCTAAATGCTTTTCATATCTGAGCTATACCAAAAGGTATTCTACTTCTTGTAGTATCCAAAACATTTCTAAAATTTACAAATATTCATTGAGCTGTCTCAGGTCTAAGAAATATGTCTTTTCATGATCATTCTACTACTCATTGTTGTGTTTTAAACATACCATTAAATTTTTTGATATCTGCCCATTCATTAGATCCACATTTACTACATTTTATTTTTTTATTTGAAATATATTCACTTAGGTTTTCAAAAGGAGTTCCTTCTGCTGATCGGTTTTTTGGCATTTCTTTATCTTTTGATTTTTCTACATATTCTTCTACTAAATGGTCTGCTCTAAATCTACTTTTACATTTTTTACAATCTATCAGTGGTTCATTGAAATTTCCCACATGACCACTAGCTTCCCATACTTTTGGATTCATCAAAATTTGTGAATCTAAACCAATTACATCTGTTCTAGATCTCACAAAAAAGTTCCATCGATTGTCTTGTATGTTTTTTTGCAATTCAACACCATAAGGTCCTAAGTCCCAAGCATTAGCAAGTCAGCCATATATATCAGATCATGGGTAAGTAAATCATCTTCTCTTAGCCCAAGCCACAATAGTATCCAAAGAATATCACATAGTTTAGTTTAAAGTTATAAAGTTTATCCCGCTTTGCGGGATTAAAAGTTTTTAAAGTACCTTATTTGTTGTACAAAAAACAGAGTAGAAAACAATAAAAAAATATAAATAAAAAAAGTCCTCAAAAATTTGACAAACAAACATTTTTTGAATATAATATAGATGTATGATGATATGGATATCTTTTATCCACTGACTTATACACTATTTAGGAAGGAGATCATATACAAAAACAATGTTGGCAAAGTTCTGTTTGAATTATTTATTTTAATTCACACAGATATTCTTTCTACTCCTACCCCGGATTAGCTCGACATATGCAATATTTTATTTTGGACTTTCGTGGCCCTTTATGAGATATTTCATGCCAAACTAACCTGGAGCAGAAGCAGTTACAAGAATAAGATCTTATCTATCTACAATTCTTTGTTGTGTTTTAAACAAAAACAAAACCATATAATTTATACTTTATTACTTTAATAAATTATATCTTATATTTACGCAACGACATTGTAGTCTTATTTAGTCTATAACTTAGGCTTAGGTCTGGTCTTAGACTGGATCATAACCAATATTATTTTTGACCTTGGTTTTCCTTCCTTTTTCTTTAATAAAAATTTATACAACTTGCAAGACTGCAAGTTTTTTTTATTGACTTTTTTATTTTATTATTTATAATTTATATTGTTTTACAATTAAAACAAAAAAATGAGCAAATCTAATGGTATTGGAAAAATGCATGGTGATCCTCATCGCGATATGTTATCTGAAAAGTTAAGAAAATTGAAAAATAAAAAAAGAATTCCACTTATTCAAAAGTCATCCAAAGAGTTAGCCAATAACTTATTGGATTCTCATAATATTGTATCAGATGGCGAATCTATATCATCACATGATCTTATGAAGATGATAAAATATATTAATTTGTTGGAGACATCAGAGACAAACTCCTATGCAAAAAACAAATTAAGTGGTAAACTCACAAAAAAACTTGATAAAAAAGTTGCATTTTTCTTGATAGAAAACAATATCAGAGGAATAAGTCCTAGATGACGAAATACACAAGTCGTTGTAGACAATATAGATAAATTTGCAAAATCAGGATACCAAGAAATAGCAAATAAATTTATAGAAGAATGATATTTATGAATAGTTATATCTAATTTAGAAAAATTCGAATGACTAAACCACCAAGAATTTGTTGACAATTTATTAGAAAAAGAAATAGATGATTATTCTAGTAGTTCTGATATTGCTTATATGATAAAATATCTAGAAAAATTCGAATGATTAAATTATGATGAAATAATAGATAAATTAGAAGAGAAGTGATTGTATCAGAATAAAAGAGCTCTGATAAGCAAACTTAAATCTTTGAATAAACCTAAATAGTAAAGTTTTTATAAAAACATTTTATTAATCTGTACATTGTGGTGCAGATTTTTTTTTCAAAAAAAGTCCTCAAAAATTTGACAAACAAACATTTTTTGAATATAATATAGATGTATGATGATATGGATATCTTTTATCCACTGACTTATACACTATTTAGGAAGGAGATCATATACAAAAACAATGTTGGCAAAGTTCTGTTTGAATTATTTATTTTAATTCACACAGATATTCTTTCTACTCCTACCCCGGATTAGCTCGACATATGCAATATTTTATTTTGGACTTTCGTGGCCCTTTATGAGATATTTCATGCCAAACTAACCTGGAGCAGAAGCAGTTACAAGAATAAGATCTTATCTATCTACAATTCTTTGTTGTGTTTTAAACAAAAACAAAACCATATAATTTATACTTTATTACTTTAATAAATTATATCTTATATTTACGCAACGACATTGTAGTCTTATTTAGTCTATAACTTAGGCTTAGGTCTGGTCTTAGACTGGATCATAACCAATATTATTTTTGACCTTGGTTTTCCTTCCTTTTTCTTTAATAAAAATTTATACAACTTGCAAGACTGCAAGTTTTTTTTATTGACTTTTTGGTCTTATTGTTTATAAAATATATAAAACAAAAACTAAAATTTTTAATTATGGAAAAAGATAAAAAATATTTCGAAGAAAAAAGAAAATCAGTAATGAGAATGTTGTTGATACTTTGGCTTTTTGCTCATATGGGGCTTTTGGCTCTATACTTTACACTAAATTTTGGTGTACTCATAAATTTTGGCACAACCGTAAACTCTGTTTTTGCAACCATTTTTATTGTTCTTGGTGTATTCCTAGTTTGTTCCATAAATTATCTTTTGATAGCAACAGGCATTAGCAAATTTAATTTAGATGATAGTCAAAAAATTTTATCAGAAAAACTAAAAAAATCTAAAAAAGATTTTAAAGATTATTCCGGTAAATATGATAAAGCTAGCACAAATAACTTGCTTGTTGATGAATGGATTTTGTTAGCACCTTATGGTGATTCTCAAGACAAAATCACAAGAAAGCTTAAAAAATCAACTGATAATGAAAAAAAGAAAATAGAGGAATTTGAAAATGAAATACAAATCTTCAAAGAGATGGATTATAGGACATTTTGGTCCTACTTAAAGTCATTTAAGTGGCTTTAATAAGAATTATTAAAGTTTGGGTCTGTAATCAGATTCAAACTTTTTTTTATTGTATCTTGTTTAGATTTATTTATTCTAAAATAAGTTTTAAAGTAGTGGAAAAATATGAAATATTACGTAATCCGAGAGTGAAAGAAAAAATGAATATTCCAATCACGAGATGAGTGTAAAGATTTTGTAGTATGAGTAAAATGAGCAAAATACAAATCTTTTGAATCTATAGATCAAGCCAAAAAAGCACTCAAAGATGGATACAAGCCGTATTATCAAAACAAGACAGAACAACGAAAGCACAAAGATCTACCTTTTGAAAAGCACAGTATTGCTGTAGATGCTGCATGCTCTCACAATCCTTGAGTGACAGAGTATCAGTGAGTAGATTTGATCTCATGAGAGACCATCTTTCACAAAAAAATGTCAGATTGAACCAACAATATATGAGAGTTTTTGGCTTTAGTTCATTGATTGAGTTATCTCAAACAAAAATGATCAGACAAAACTATATACACAGATTCCAAGCATGCTATGAAGCGAATATCTGAGTGAAAATGTAAAACAAATCTCAAAAAAACAAAAGAAAACAAAGAGATTTTTGATCTGATAAATAGAGCAGAGCAGTGGTTGTCTAAAAACAAATTTGATACACAAATTCTTAAACGAAACACCAAAGAACGATGAGAAATCCCAGCTGATTTTGGTAGAAAGTAGTATTATCCTCATGTCATTTCGAGTTTCATATCTTGCGAGAAATCTGTTTTTATAACATTAGATCCTTCACAAGACAGAACATTTCGAGATGACAAATCTACAAACTAGAACAACTCGAGGTGACAAATCTGCTATATATAGAATTAAGAATAGTATAAAAAGTTTTGAATTTTTAAGTTATAAGTTTATATATAATAAATCATTTTATATCTATAAAAGACATGAAAGATCCAAATTGTATATTTTGCAAAATCATTGCATGAGAAATTCCTAGCGTAAAAATACGAGAAGATGATGACTTTATTGCAATATTGGATGTATTTCCAAATCGTAAATGAATGACTTTGGTGATACCAAAGGACCATTATGATTCAGATATATTTAAAATGGATGATGAACTGCTAGCAAAATATATCAAAGCTAGCAAAAAAGTAGCAAATATACTCAAAAAATGATTGAATGTAGATAGAGTTGGTATGGTAATTGAATGATTAGAGGCACCTCATGCACATATGAAACTATACCCATTTTATGAATGAATGTGATTTCAAACTTGAGTAGGTTCTGGTCCCAAGGAAACAATGGAAAATTTACAAAAAGTAGCTGAAGAAATTAAAAATAATTTATAATTTTATTATAAAAAATGAAAAATCCTATAAACACATATTCAAAAGCTATGATAAAGAAAAAATTAAAGAAATATAACTTTAGTGAAGATAGGATACGTAAAGTATTTGAAAAACGATCAGATAAAAAATGAAAGATTGATATTTCATGAATTAAATTAAAAATAAAAGAAACAGAGGAAGGTTATGAAGATGCATGTTCTTATACTGAAATGAGTAAAGAAATGTGATCCTTGCTTTATGAAACATTGATGGATTGAAAATAATATTTTACAAAATTTAATTATAAAAAATGTTAAGAACGCACACATGTGGAGAATTAACAGCCAAAAATATATGACAAGAAGTAACGATTTCTGGTTGGGTAAACAAATCTAGGGATTTGTGATGAATGACCTTTATCGATCTAAGAGATCGTTATGGTATTACTCAAATAAATATAGATCCATCAAAAATAGATACGAATATTTCAGAGATAAGGTCTGAATATGTTTTGCAAGTTACTGGAAAAGTAGCATCTAGGCCAGATGAGATGAAGAATAAAAATATGAAGACAGGAGAAATAGAGATAGAACCTACAAAAATTGAGATTTTATCAAAATCTGATATTTTACCTTTTACTATTACAGATGATCCAAAAACTAGTGAAGAAAATAGATTTAAGCATAGATATCTAGATCTTAGGAGAAATCCAGTATTGAAAAATATGGAATTTAAAACTAAGATGGCAAAATTTACTAGAGATTGGTTTACAGATAGAAATTTTTTGGAGATACAGACTCCAATCTTTACTGTTTCTTCTCCAGAATGAGCAAGAGATTATCTTATACCATCTAGAGTAAATCCAGGAAAATTTTACGCCTTACCACAAGCACCACAACAATACAAACAATTGCTTATGGTTGGATGAATTGATAAATATTTTCAAATTGCTCCATGTTTTCGTGACGAAGATCCTAGAGCAGATAGACATAGTTGTGAATTCTATCAAATAGATTGTGAGATGTCTTTTGTAGAGCAAGAAGATGTGTATCAAGTGGTAGAATGATTTATGAAAGAAATGGTCAAAGAATTAGTCCCACACAAAAAAATTACCACAGATTTTGTGAGGATGAAATATATGGATGCTATAGACAAATATGGTACAGATAGACCCGACCTTAGATTTGCTATGGAATTTGTAGATATGACAGAGGATTTTCAAAATTCTGAATTTTGAGTATTTAAAACAGTAGCAAATACAGACAAAGGATCTATCAAGGCCATGAAAATAGAATGACAAAATTTTTCTAGAAAAGAAATGGATGAACTGACAAAAATAGCTCAAGAAGCTGGAGCTAAATGATTGGCTTATATCAATTTTACAGCAGAATGACCGCAAAGTAGCATAGTAAAGTTTTTCAAGGAAGAAGAGCTAAAAAACATACAAAATAAACTTTGAGCAAAACAGTGAGATTGTGTTTTGTTTGTTGCTGATAATTACAGCACAACAGTAAAAACTCTAAACAAAGTAAGATTGGCTATAAGAGATAAATATAATCTAGTAAACAACAATGATTTGTGTTTTGTACGAATCGAAGATTTCCCAATGTTTGAAATAAACGAAGAAACATGAGAACTAGATTTTGCACACAATCCATTTTCAAATATAAAATGATGAGCAAAAGCTTTTGATACACAAGATACTATGGAATTAGAAACTACTCAATATGATCTTATCATCAATTGATTTGAGTGTTTATCTGGTTCGATACGTAATCATGATCCAGAAGTATTGTTGAAAGTTTTTGAAGCTGCAGGAATGTGAGAAAAAGAGATAAAAGAAAAATTTGGAGCTATGTACAATGCTTTCAAATATTGAGCACCTCCACATTGAGGTTTTGCCATAGGATTTGATAGAGTGATGATGATATTGTTGGATGAAGATAATATCCGTGAATGCTATGCTTTCCCAAAATCTGGTAGAGCAGAGGACATAATGATGTGAGCTCCTGGAATTATTGATGATAAAGAATTAGATATACTTAATATAAAGTTAAACTTAACAAAAAAAGATTAAGATATATAAATACATTTTTGTAGGGAACGCTCGCGAGCGTTCCTTACGTTAGTTTAGATTAAATTATTCTTATGATAAAAGCACTTGTAATGTTCTCTTGAGGACTTGATAGTCTACTTGCAATCAAGATCTTAGAATCACAAAATATAGACTGCACAGCACTTACCTTCATTACACCATTTTTTGGTGAAGAAAAAGCAAAAAAACAAGCTGAAAAATTTTGAATAAAATTTATGAGTAAAGATATCTCAGATATACATTTTGATATAGTAAAAAATCCAAAATATTGATATGGGAAAAATCTAAATCCATGTATTGATTGTCATGGACTTATGTTTCATTTAGCCGGAAAAATAGCCATAGAACAATGATTTGATATAGTCGCTTCATGAGAAGTTTTGGGACAAAGAACTATGAGTCAAAATAAACAATCACTCAATGCAGTGATCAAATTAGCCCAAATAGATATACTTAGACCTCTTTCTGCAAAACTACTCCCAGAGACAAAATATGAAAAAGAATGACTAATAGATAGATCACAATTGTTGGATATTCAGTGAAAGTGAAGATACAGACAGATAGAATTAGCAAAACAATTTTGACTCAAAGATTATGAGGCTCCAGGTGGATGATGTCGTCTTACAGAGCCTTGATATGCAGATAAATTAAAATCTTTGTTGGAAAAATTTCCTCAAGATATTTTACCTATAGATGCAGAGATTATCAAGTATTGAAAATTCAAAATATTTGATCGATGATTCGCAGTAATGTGAAGGGATAAAGAATCTAATCAAAAATTATTAGACACAAAACCAGACAAAAAAGAATATATTTTATTAAAATTAAAAGAGACAACTTGACCAGACTGTCTTATCAAAAATATTAAAAATGGTGATTATATAAAAGATATAAAAGTTTGGTATAAAGAGAAAGTATCTAAATTAAAAGATGAGTCTTTTTCTTTTTTTGTTGTGTAAAATGCTTGAATAAATATATGGAAACTTTATTGTATTTTTGATTTATATTGAGTAAAAAATAAATAATGACATCAAATCCTACAAAAAGAAAAGTAATTAAAATTATCGTTATACTTGTATTGGTATGATTTTTGGCATTTACAGCACTATCTGCAGTAATGTATTTATCAACACCAAAGCAAGCACAAATACAAGAAATGATGATGGAATGTGAAAACGTATGATGAGTACGAGATGAAGAAATTCAACAATGTTTTGAAGATGCAGAAACTATAATTTCACCAAAAGAAGAATGTGTTGAGATATGATGAACACGATACGAAGAAAACGAAGTCTGCGTAAACTAGCTGAAAGTTAAAAGTTTAAAGTTCAAAGTAATTTTGAATTATAAACTTGATAACTTTACAAACTTTTAACTTGATAAACTCATGTAATGAAATTAAAAGTAGATAAAGCACAAAGATTTGCAAAGATGAGAGCTCACACAGCGACACATCTTTTACATGCGGAGCTTTCAAATATTTTTCCAAATACTAAACAAGCTTGATCTCTAGTAGATGATAATTTACTGAGATTTGATTTTCAAGCAGAAAGGATGCTTACAAATCAAGAATTGACTACAATAGAAAAAAATATTAACGATTTAATATTACAAGCGCTACCAGTATTAAATCAAGAAATGTCTTTATCTAAAGCCCAAGAACTTTGAGCTAAAGCATTTTTTGAAGAAAAATATGGAGACAGGGTTCGTGTAGTATCAATCTGAGAGCACGACCATGAAATTGTTTCTACAGAATTATGTGGATGAACACACGTAGAAAATACTAGAGATATTGGTTCATTTGTTATAGTAAATCAAGAAGCAGTAGCTAGTGGTATCAAAAGAATATCTGCTTATACTTGACCAAAAGTACTTGAAAGAATATTAGAACAAAGAGAAATTTTGCAAGAAGTTCAAAATAAACTTTGAGTAAAAGCAGAAAATCAAATATTAGATAAAATAGAAAAAGAACTTAAAGAAAAAGAATTAATGGAATCAAAATTTGAATCCATAAATACAAAACTAAT
>DAOTFU010000015.1:0-24638 GCA_035446765.1 Candidatus Absconditabacterales bacterium | reverse complement strand
ATCTGTCTTGGACAGTTATGACAAAAAATGTCCAAATGCCTTGCATTTACGTCTAGAATGACTACCATTTCCTTCACGATCTTGTCGTATGGAGATACGATAAGCAGGTCGGTTATATTCGGTATGATACGATGTGTATCAAGTAGACAATTGTTTAGAGGTTTTTATTCCTAAACCTACGGGGAAATTGACTTATAAATGATGTCATCATACATTGACTATCAAACTGAAACATCCTACAAATTAGTTTATTTACACTGTGTAGATCCTTAACACTATTATCACAAATGGAGATTTGTAGAGATATGTTACGTTTTGTCTGTAGGAATACGGACAATGCATATCAGACAAATATTTTTCCAAAATTGACCTCCTTTATCAAAGGAGGGGGTGCCCCGACTTGTCGGGGAGGAGGATTTAAATCCCTCTCCCGCTTTAGCGGGATCTCCCTTTACTAAAGGGAGTCAAATAGGAAGATATTATGATGATATGAGATCATTCAATACACAATTTAAAAACAAGATTGTGGTACTATTTTATATTTTTTTTATATGTACACATGAACACATTCAAAAAATTGTTTGCTGGTTCAGCGATCTTCGCTTTACTAGCTACACTTATGCCAATGTACGCGTTCGGTGCTTCTTACTCTGATGAATTAGAGGGAGCTTACGATTACGCTTACGACAATGGTATAACAACTATGGACAGCATTGATAATGCTGACATGTACGGTTCATTGACAAGAATAGCTATGGCAAAAATGATGTCAAATTTTGCTATGGACGTTCTAGGTTCAGAACCAGATACAGACATGGAATGTACTTTCCCTGATGTATCAGAAACTTTAGATGCTCAATACGACAATGGTGTGACAAACGCTTGTCAACTAGGTCTTATGGGAGTTGGAGTTGATAACTTCGACCCATATGGTATCGTAGATAGAGCACAATTTGGTACAGTTTTATCTAGAGCTTTGTATGGAGACATGTACAACGGTGCAGATCCTTACTACGCTGATCACTTAGAAGCTTTGCAAGACGCTGGTATCATGAACAACATTTCAAATCCAATGGCTCCTGAAGTTAGAGGATATGTAATGCTTATGATGCAAAGAGCTGACGAAGGAGAAGCATCTAACGGATGTTCTGCTGAAGAATTGTTGGCTTGTCTAACAGCTGATGACTACGAAGATTGTATAGCTGAATGTGCTGACGAAGAAGAGGAAGAAGTTCTTCCAGATTCTGATGGAGAATTAACATTCGACTTAAACAACAAAAGTCCAGAAGCTGCTAATATCGCATCTAATGCTCAAGCTGTTGAATTCTTGACATTTGATGTTGAAGCTGATGGTGAAGATGTATTTGTTTCTTCTATCACATTAGAAAGAATGGGTCTAGGAGACAGAACAGACTTTGATAAAGTTTGGTTGACTCATAACGATGTAATCGTTTCTAACGATAAAAGTATTAACTCTGAGGATCAAGTTGTATTAAATGTTAATATGGATATCAAAGATGGAAATACAGAAACATTTACAGTTGTTGCTTCTATGAACGGAGTTAGCAACAAAATAAACAGTTTTGCTGTTATTGATGTTGATCACAATGGAGCAGATGTTGACGGTCTTCCTGTTGAAGGAGAAGAAATGACTACATTCAACTACACTGTTGCACAACTTACTTTTACAGCTAAAGGTGCTAATACAACAATAGATGTTGGTGCTGAAGATGTAATCTTAGGTGAATTCAAAATCCAAGAAACAACAACAGCAACAAGAGATGCTGAACTTAGATCTATAAGATTAAAGAATACAGGAACTGCTAAAATGACAGATCTTGATAATATTGATCTATATGTAGATGGAAGCAAAGTTTCTGAAGATGTTATTGTTGACGGTGACTATGTTACTTTCGTTCTTGAAGATGATTTCATTATTGAAGATGGAAAATCAGATAACTTTATAATTAAAGGAGATGTGTTAGCTGGAGACAACAATGCTACATATATCTTCAACTTGAAAGAAAAATTTGATTTATACGCTCTAGAAGCTGGTACTTCAATGGGTGCATCTATTCTTACACCTCCAGTTGCTTTAAGTACATATACAGTTAACGCTGGTAAAACTACATTATCATTAGATAATGATGACAATCCAGCTTCTGAAGAATATGTAAAAGAAACTGACGATGTATTGTTGATGGCTGTTAAAGTTGACACAGACCAAGACATCAATGTAGACAAAATAAGAGTTTACATAGATGCTGGATCTACAGACTTATCAGAAACAAACTTCGAATCTTACTTCCAAAACTTTGCTCTATATAGAGGAAACAGATTGGTAGATTCTACAGACGATGTAGTTGCTGTTGGAGATGTTAATGGTGGTACAGCTGGATTAGGAGATACTGTTTGAGCTTGAGGAGATGATTACTTAGAATTTGATATTGGAGGAACATTAGAAGATAATGATGTATTGTATGTATACGTAGATATCAAATCTACAGCTGCAAACAATACAGCTTTGAAATTAAAAATGGATAATGCTGGTACAGCTGCAGGATACTCTAATACATTGAGAGATGTAGAATACGCTTCAAATGGAGACACAGTAGCTCAAGCTAAATTATCCGGAACAGCTACATCAAATACTATGACAGTAGTTGCTGCTTCAAACTGAGCTTCAGTAACAAGAAATGATGGTTACGACGCTAACACAACATTCTTGGCAGGAGAACAAGGAGCTGAATTGATGAAATTTGTAGTAAACGCTGGAAACAGTTCTACATTGGAAATCAAAAGATTGAACTTTGACCTAGATGTTACTAATTCTACATACTCTGATTACACAAACGTTAAAGTATTGATAGATGGTGACCAAGAAGGTAATACAGAAGATTTCTCTGCTACAACTAGTCCTGATGGAACAGTTACAGTAGAAAATATCAACTACGAAATTGCTAAAAATGGTCAAGTACAAGTAACATTAGTTGCTGACATATCTTCTTCAGTTACAGCTGAAGCTACAACAGACATTTATGTAACATTAGATGACTCTGATTCTCTATACTATGATAGAAATGGTAATGATGTTTCATTGTCAGATGCTACATCTGCTGCTTTTGTAGTAGCTACAACAGCTAAATTGACTGTTGCAAAAGATGGAGACTCTCCAGATGCTGCTATAGTTATTGCTGGTACAGATGAAGTTGAAGTTGCTAAATTTAAATTCACAGCTTCTGATGGAGATATTTTGGTAAAAGATTTATATTTTGAGAACGTTGATTCTGCTGCTTCTGATGCTAGAGTATCATCTTATGAATTAGTTGTAGATGGTGAAGTGATTGATTCTAGAGCACCTTCTAGTGATACATTCCACTTTAATTTAGGTACAAACAATGGATTTACAATTCCTAAAGATGACAACGTAGTTGTTACTATTAGAGCTAATTTAAACAACATTGTAGATGCTGCTCAAACTAACAAAGGAATTAAAATAGAATTAACAGATATCAAAGCTGATACATCTGCTACATCAACAGCATTAACAACAGTTAATACATCTGTTACTATAGATGATGGTTCTCACTATAATACAGCTACAGCATCTGACCTATCTGATGAAAATATTCAATGAGATGCTATGATGATTAGAAAGACACAACCTACATTGGCTACTGTTGATTTAGGAACAACTAAGTTACTTGCTGGAGAACAAACAATATATAAATTTACAGTAACTGCTGATTCTTCAGAAGATGTAGATGTTGGTATGATCAATTTTGATTCTACTCTTCAATCTGCATCATGAACAGTTGGTTCTTTCAAATTATTTGTAAATGGTGTTGATAAAACTTCTGATGGTGCATTTACATCAACAGATACATTTACATTTGGAACTGGTAAAGATGTAACTGTAGCTGCTTGAACTTCAAAAACATTTGAATTGAAAGCTACTATAGGATGAACATTAGCTGATAATGACTATATTACAACAAAGCTTGTAGAGGATTCATCTACAGCTGCTGGAAACTTTGCAGCTGCTGCTGGAAACTTCGTTTGGTCTGATAACGCTGGTTCTCCACATAGTAGAACTACAGTTGATTGGTTCAACGGATACAAAGTTAATGGATTAGATACAGTAGCTACTACTCTTGAAAAATAGTAATAGTTAATGTTATCTAACTTAACATAATTTCATCATCTTGATGAAGAGATTTACCCCTGGCTTCGGCTAGGGGTTTTTCTTATTGAAAAAAATACGACAAAAGTTATAAACAAAAACACTTTATTTATATAATAAACAAAATGAAAAAATTATTAACAATTTTATTTTTTGTACTGTTTATTGGAGGGGTTTTTGGAACTAGTATCGAACTTCAACAAACAACATCAATTGAACAAAATGTTTGATCTACAATATTACCTACACTTACGGTTGATTTTAGTTGAACAATACAAGATAGCTTTACTATAAATCTAGGTAATGATAAATTAATCTTTTTAGAATCGTATGATGGGGATTTAGATTATACAATATCAGATGATCACAAAAAAATAACTTTTGATGAAAATGAAGATGAAATAGTCACAATAGATGGTCTGAAAGTTAGAACATACGATGATACAGTAAATAACGCACGCATAGGATTGGATATAGACAATGATTGAATAGTAGATTACGAAACAATTAGATATATTGAAGTGACTAGTGACGAAAATACAGACAACGATAAACCATTGCCAGTGAAAGATTTATCTTACGATATAGATGGTAGAGATTTAATCTTATCTTGGACAAAATCACCATCTCTAGATGTGGTTAGACAGGTGGTTAGAATCACCAAAAATGGTAACTTTTATATGGATAAGTACATAACAGCATGAGAAGAAAGCATTACCTTAGAAGATTATGATCCACAAGAAAATACTTATAATATAGAAGTATATGCAAAAGATTTTTATTATGCGGGAGTGCCTACATCTATAGATATAAATGAAATAGAAGAAATAGAAAATGATATAGAAGAGACACCAAAGTATACTCCAACAACAGATAGTTATGTAGTTACAACCATTGCTACTTATATAGATACATTGATAGATGAAAACTACACAGAAGTATCTATCGAAAGAAATAAGGTAATAGAATATAGAAATGATTTTATTGTTATATTAGAAGATTTTGTAAACAAAACCATATCAAAAACAGAAGCGCAAACAAAATTTGTGGAGTCATTATCAAAATTAATGCCACTAATAAAATAACAATTTATTAATTTAAAAATAATCAAGATGAAAAAGAAAAATATTATAATTATATGAATATTGGTTCTGGTTATAGTTGTTGTATATTTTATATACAACAAAAAAATGCCATTAAATGACATATACATAGGATCAACATTCCCACCAGAAGATCAAAAGGTATTTGAGGAACAGTTATCAAATTTTGATTTAAGGGAGTTGACAGGATATACAGATGTAATAGATAAAGCTAGATTGTATGATTACCTTTGATATCCAGGTAAAGCTATTTTAGTATACAAAGATTTTATTAGTACTGATACTTGAGAGTATGTTGCTGTTTTGACCAATATAGGACACTTATACAAAGAAGTTTGTGAAGTTAATGGTAAACTAAATAGATCTTATTGTAAAGAGGCTATAAACTGATACGAATATATCATAAGTAAGTACGGTAACAAAAATTTATATAAGGGTATAACAGAAGTATATCTTAAGATGTGAAATGATAAAAAGGCAAAGAAGTATTATAAATTATATCAAGATACTACAGGACGTTCAGAATCTTGGATAGAAAAGAAATTAGAGTTGTAATTATCACATAAAATGCCAAACCTCCCTTTTCTTTCGAGAATGGGGAGGTTTTTTAATTTTCGAAAACAGTTTTGAACCAGCGAAATGATTTGAGAAAATTGACCCCGGGGTACCTATTTGCTGTCAAGTGGACCCCGGGGTCTATAGTATATGTCAAAAATAGTTTTGACAAAAGAAAGGAGATTAGTATAGTGTAGATATTTACATGATGTTTTATTTGAAAGATGAAAGACAAGCTAATAAGTTTTTATAATGATAATATTGCAAAGTTTTGACAAGAGTTAATAGATTATTTTCAGTGAATACTAACAAATTTACAAATGCAATTTATCAAAGCTAAATTCATTTCTACGGTATTTCAAAAAGAAATTTTTATGGTAAACTTTGGAATCAATATAGGTAGTGAGTATCGTGGTATAAGACCAGCTATTGTTATGTCGTCGTGAACTATAAATAAGGGATCGATGGTGTTGGTTATACCATGTTCCACATATAAAAATAAACTTTTCAAATATGATATATTGATTGATAGTTATAAAAAATTTGGATTTACAAACAAAAGTACAATCAAAGTTAGTCATTTATCTTCAATTTCTAAAAAAAGACTAATCAAAAAAATATGAACTGTTGATCAAAAGTTGTTTGAGAGTATTACTAAACAAATTAATTTTCTTTTAAACGAAAAAACTCCCCCGAGGGAGTTTTAGCCAAGTTGTTTAACACAACCAATTTGTATTTTTAGTATAATTAAAAAATCTAAAATTGCAAATCAAAAATAAAATATGGCACATTTGCCATAATTAAAAGACCCCGGGGTTGAAATATATGCTGACTATAAACCCCGGGGTCTATACTATGTGTCAAAAATAATCTTGATAAAGTATTGCATTTCAAAAATTATTTAGTATATTCAAATTGAATTTTATATTTTAGTTTTGAATTATGGATAAATTTGAAATTGAATCTATGATGAAAGATTTTGAGTCTTTTGTTAGCATTACTCCAGATGGTGTTGAATTTCGATTGGCTAGAGATTTACAAAAATTGTTGGGATACACTAAATGGGATAATTTTTTGGAAGTAATAAAAAAGGCGGAAGTCTCTTGTAACAATAGTTGATATAACGTATCTGATCATTTTGCCGACGTCGGGAAAGTGGTTCAATTAGGTTCTAATGCCCAAAGAGAGATATCAGATATTATGTTGACTAGATATGCATGTTATCTTATTGCACAAAATGGAGATTCTCGTAAAGCTCATATAGCATTTGCTCAAACATATTTTGCTATACAAACTAGAAAATTTGAAGTTATACAGCAAAAACTTTCTTTACAAGAGAGAATAATTGCTCGTAAAAAATTAAGTGAAACAGAAAAAGAACTATCAAAAGTAATTTTTGAACAAACAAATAGTAACAAAAATTTTGCAACAATCCGTAGCAAATGAGACACTGCCTTGTTTGGCAAAACAACCCAAGAAATGAAAGAAAAACGACAGATAAAATGATCAAAACCTTTAGCTGATTTTATGCCTACGCTTCTTTTGAAAGCAAAAGACTTTGCTACAGAAATTACAATATATAACGCTGTAAACAACAATATGAGCACAGAAAATCAAATATCTCAAGAACACATTACCAACAATTCTTCTGTAAGAGAGACATTGATTGGTAGGGGGATTAAACCAGAAGATATAAAACCACAAGAAGATATCAAAAAAGTAGAAAGAAGATTACAATCTGAAAATAAAAAATCATTAAAAAATATCAAAAAATTAAAATAAAAAAAGCTAAACTATCACTCGTAGTCTAAACTCAGAAAACTCCTTTGCCCTAGTGGTGGGGGAGTTTTTTTAATTTCGAAAACAGTTTTGCACCAGCGAAACGACTTGAGAATAGGCCCATCCATTTCTGCCTACAAATCCCTATCTATCTCTCCCTTTATCCCACGCTGTTCAGTAGGACACGGCAGGGAGAGAAAATTTAACATTTATGTTCCTCCCTTGATAAAGGGAGGTGGGAGGGATTTGAAAACACACAAAAGGAGGGTCGGGGTGGATTTGGAACACAGTAGGGGAAAGAGGGGCTTGGAAATCCTCCACCGCAAGCGGTTCCCCTCCTTCACAAAGGAGGACATCCAGACAATGTTAATATAATCTGGATTGTCTCCCTTTGTAAAGGGAGCTGCTCTGTGAAACTAGAGGGATTTGAAACACAACCAAGGGGAGGTAGCTTAGAATAGAAAAAAGGAAAAATGACTTGTCAAAAATAATCTTGATAAAGAAAAACAAATTAATATATTTTGTTTGATGTTTTATTTAATACTAAGAATAATATGGATGTTTTTGATAAACGAAATGAACAAAAAAGAGAAACAGACAAAAGTGAGACAAAGGTTTATTTTAAAGAAAGGGATATTTTCTTTATAAAAATGTGAAAAAATATATGACGAGAACAAAATGGTAAATGAGCAGAATTTGCAAGACCAGTAATAATTATAAAAAAATTTACAAACCATTTGTTTCGATGAATAGCAATAACCACAAAAGAAAAAGAATGAATTTATTATTATAATTTTGAGTTACAAAAAGATAGGTGAAATAGAATAGCTATATTATCACAGATAAAACTCTACGATTCAAAAAGACTATTAAGTAAAATATGATTTATTAATAAAAAAGATTTTTTAAATATAAGAAAAAAACTTACTGAACTATTGCAGTAAGTATCGTTTTCTGTCCCAAATCATTGGGACGATCCCGAAGGAGTTTTGTGTCTGTGTCAGATCAGATAGTCCGACAAAATGGGACGAACCCTACAGACAAAATAAGTATAATCAAAAAAAATAAAATTGCAAATCGAAATAAAAAAAACTAAACTATCACTCGTAGTCTAAACTCAAAAAACTCCCTTGCCCTAGTGGTGGGGGAGGGTTTTTTATTTTCGAAAACAGTTTTGCACCAGCGGGATGATTTGAGAATAAATCCCGAAGATTTGAGTCAACGAATATAGTGAGTTAGACGAAAACTTGCGGGGTTATTTTCGAAAATTGACCCCGGGGTCCCTATTTGCTGTCAAGTGGACCCCGGGGTCTTATAATACTGTCAAAAATAATCTTGATAAAACAAAATAGAAAGGTATAGTCTAATTGTTTACATGATGTTTTATTTGAAAGATGAAAATAGTTTATATTGATGCACAAAACATACATAAAGGAACGAAAGAATTATGATGGACCATTGATCGAGAATTATTTTTTCATTATATGCACAAAAAATTCAATATAGATCAAATAAAAATATTCTTATGATATATAAATAGTTTTGATTATTTTTATCAAAAACTAAAAGAAATTTGATATCAAGTTATATTTAAGCAGACAATGTTAAGGAAAGATGGGACAATAAAATGAAATGTAGACATAGATTTAACTATGAGTGTTATGGATGATTTGTATATATGATGACTATCTTTAGCTTATGTTGTATCATGAGATGGGGATTTTAATACATTAATACAAAGACTTGTTAAAGAAGAAAGGTTATGAAGACTAATAGTACCAACTATAGACAAAACATCTTCACAATTAAGGCATGCGTCTTGATCAAATATTCAAGCGCTGTCAGACCTAAAACATATTTTATCAAAAAAAGAGACAACCAATTAAGGAAGTCTCTTCTATGAGGAAGAAAGCAAAGCCCTCTTTCCTCGAGTGAACAATATTAGTATAATCAAAAAAAATAAAATTGCAAATCGAAATAAAATATGGCAAATCTGCCATAATTAAAAGACCCCGGGGTTGAAATATACGCTGAATATAAACCCCGGGGTCTATAGTATGTGTCAAAAAAAGTTTTGACAAAAGCTATTGATTTTTAGTTTTTGATTGCTACAATATATTTAATAAACTTTATGTTTTTATTTATATCATGGAAAATAATTTTGTATTTATAGATACTCAAAATATTAACTTATCTATCAAAGATCAGTGATGGAAACTTGATCGACAAAAATTTAATAAATATTTAAGAAAAAAGTATAAAGCATCCAAGATTTATCTATTCATATGATATGTTCCAGAAAACCAATCTATGTACACATTTTTTCAAGATGTTTGATATACACTTATTTTTAAACCAGTTCTTAATCTAAAAAATTGAAAAACAAAATGAAATGTAGATGCTGAATTGGTGCTACAAGCCATGGTAGATTATGACAAATATGATAAGGCTATTATAGTTACATGAGATGGAGACTTTGCGTGTTTAGTAAAACATTTTTATAAAGAAAAGAAATTACTGACACTAATAGTGCCAAATGAACAAAAGTATTCAGTATTTTTAAAAAAGACAGCAAAAGAGAAAATAGACTCATTGAATAATTTAAGATCAAAATTAGAGTATAAAAAAAAGATTGCACCAACCAAGTAGCGATTACTTGATCCATACAACCTCACTCGTGATAACATATTCATTATAATCAAAAAATTCAAAATTGCAAATCAAAATAATCTAATCACAGTCAAACTAGAGTATAATAATATTTCAGACGAATCTCAGTTGGACTCAGTTAAGTGGGTCAAAGAAATAACCAGTGGAGGAAATCCATTGACCCCGGGGTTTATAGTCAGTACATATTTCAACCCCGGGGTCTACTCGGGAATATTTTAAAATTAAATATTGAAAGTTTTTCCCCAAAAAATACAATCAATTTATATTTATATTTATACAAACTATCTATGAGCATCTTTTCCAAAATATTCCCAAAAAAATCAACCAAAAAAGTGCTTGTGCTTTCAGGTGGAGGATTTAGATGATTTTATAGTATCTGAATACTCAAGTGATTGGAAGAACTTTGAATAGACAAAGACATAGACGCAATATTTGGTGTAAGCATAGGAGCAATCGTCTGATCGGCTTGGGCTAGTGGCATGTCTGCCGATGAGATTTACAATCAAATTTCCAAACTATCTATAGGCAAATTTTATGCCAAAGATGTTTTTAAAAAAACCTGATGATTGTTGTCTCACAAAAAGATAGAAGAGCTTATCCATTCCAATATACCCAAGAGATTTTCTTCTCTCAAAAAAAAGATGTACATATGAGCTGTAGACGCACATCAAGCAGAGTATATTTTATTTCAAAAATGAAATTTACCAGAAATTGTTCTTGGTAGCATGTCAATTCCTGGTGTTTTTCCACCCGTAGAGTACAAAGATCATTTGCTTGTAGATTGAGGAGTGCTCAACAACTTCCCAGTAGACATAGCCAGAGAGATGTACCCACATCACAAAATAATCTGAGTAGCCCTCAACAAATTTCAAAAAAACCAAGAGATCAACACAGTCTTTGACAATATTATGATAGCATTTGAGATGATGCTCAGATCCAAATTGCTGGAAAATACCAAGTTTGTAGACTATCTTTTTTACAAAAAGATACCAATCTCTATACTATCTCTAGACAAAAAGAAAATGAAAAAAGCTTACGAGATGTGATATCAAGATTGTATCAAAAAATTTTCTTAGTCTTTCTTTCCCAATCTCTCAAAAATCAACCACAGCACAAACAACACCATTAGCACATATTTTACCCAAGCTCATTCTGCTTGTATATATATTCCAAATTTTTCTGCCAAATCTGAGATTATGTAGATATACTTGATCAAGATTTTCTCTGGTCGCAAAAAAATTGACCAGGGTAGTATTGTGTACAATATTGTACTTACAAATCCATATATCATCACTATAGCTACGATGGGAACTACCAAAAAGTTGGCAAAAATTCACACTAAATTTGTTTTTCACATAAAAAACAACATTACTGGCAAAACTCCGAGTGTCGCTCATATTGTTGGTGTCACATATTCTTTAGATATTTTTTTCAGTCGTTTATTTGTCCCCTTTTTAAGGGGAAGGGACCCGGAACGGGTAGGGGTTTTAAAACCCACCGCCCTTTGGGCACCTCCCTTCAAAAGGGAGGAATTTTGTGCATTATCGATCCATTTCCCAAAGTACACTATCCCAACTATAGCAGAAAAACTCAACAAAAACCCTACATCATATGCCAAAAAGTATGGATTGATCAATAACATACTTACAAAAGCTATTCACATGGCTCTCCATATATTTATCTCTCTTCACCAAAATAGTGCTAGCATACCAAGTCATCACATTATTGTGGCCCTAAATACAGAGCTGTCCATACCGCATATCATTGCATAAAGTATTATGGTTCCAAGTATTACAGCGTTTCTCACATAAAATGGCAGAAAAAACAACACCGCTCACAAAAATACTACTATCATGATTATGTTTCCACCACTCACTGCTATGATATGTACAAGTCCCGAATTGATAAATCCATCATATTCGTCTGGCGGTATCTGTGATTTGTCTCACACCAGCATTCACAATATCAATCAAGATTCTTTATTTTCTCCATATGCTTTTATCACTTTTTCTTGGAGTCATCTTCTAATTTTTTGTAAGAAACCAATATTTGAGCCGCCCCCTTTATAAAAGGGGGTAGGGGGATTTTTTATTATACCCACAGAACCCCCTTCTTCCCCCTTCTCAAGGGGGATTTTATTTGTTATATTAACCGCATTTTGTTCATACAGATTACCATAAAATCATTTCATCATAAGTCGTTTTGGATAATCAAATTCATAATGAAATATTCACTCAAACATTCATTTTCCACCTAATTCTTTCCACTGTCATTTGATATCAAAAATATCTTTTGATCCAGTATAGGCTGGAGAAAAATAAGCATTGAGCCATATTTGGTCTCATATTTTGTATTTATTTTCAGATTTCAAAAAATACTCACGACCACCATTGTCTTCAAATATATATCTTTGATACGAATATACATCAGATATTTTTCATGTTCATACAAAGTAATTTGACTGCGGAGCATTTAAGTTTTGACTTATTAAGCCAGTATTGTGATAAGCTATATCAGTTTTTGTATTATAGCTATAGTTTTTGACATATATAGACACAAGCGACAAGACAAATGCTAGTATTATCATTCACAATCATCTTCTTATCTTTATTCATCATATCTTTTTGCCAATCAAAAAATAAGCAACAAGTACTAGTCACAATACCAAAAAAGCCAAAAAAATATTTTCAAAAGTACTGAGCACAAGTATAAATATAGCAAAAGAAATTATAAACATATTCCATTTGTCTTTTTTAAATATTATTTTCTTATCCCACAGTTTTGTACATATTTTCTAGCTACTTTACACATATTTTCCAACTCTTCTTCACCAAAAGCCTTTCCACCAAAATTTGGATCCAAAGTATTTCCTCACACATAATTTTGTAGATAAAAATTCTTGGCTCATTTTATATATTTTGCCATTTCTTCTATATCAACTATTTCATGCATTCACTTAATCACAGTAGTCCTGTATTCATAATCTATATTAGATTTTTTCAAAATTTTGAATAAGCGCTCATATCATTCAAAAAATTTATCATTTTGTTTTACTCATACGGCTGTCTGGTATTTGTTTCTTGTGTGTTTTAAGTCTATTGCTACATAATCCAATATCTTATCTTTTATCATTTTTTCTACTATATCTGGATTAGTACCATTTGTATCTAGCTTTACCAAAAATCACATTTCTTTTATTTTTTTGGCAAAATCATACAAGTCAGGCTGTATAGTTGGTTCTCCACCACATATACTCACTCCATCCAATTTTCATTTTCTAGTTTTCAAAAAATTGAAAAAAGCATCTTCTGGTATTAGATCATTACCAAAAAGTTTCATCTGTTCTGGTAAGACAGATTCGGGGTTGTGGCAAAAAGGACAACGAAAATTACATCCCAATGTAAATACCACACAAGCTAACTTTCACGGATAATCTACTACAGTAGATTTCTGTATTCCACACAATTTCATATCAATCTTATAATATTTTTTATCTAAATTTAAAGTCCGAACTTATTTATTTAGGTCGGACTTTTATTTTTGTATATTTTTCTGTCATTAAAGTA
This sequence comes from Candidatus Absconditabacterales bacterium, assembly GCA_035446765.1. Lineage (GTDB taxonomy): Bacteria > Patescibacteriota > Gracilibacteria > Absconditabacterales > Absconditicoccaceae > JALOAF01. Next base: position 10,782 of record DAOTFU010000015.1, on the reverse strand, counting down.
TTATTCTTCACAATCTCCACAATCACTTTTTCCACCACATCAACCATTTCTCACTGTTTGCATCATTGGTTCTGCAGCACCTTTTATCAAATTTGTATTAGTACTAAATTCCATGCCTCTGCAAGCACTACCATATTGCATCGCAAAATCATGATTAGCAGCTTTTTGTTTGTCAAAATACTTTCTGCTATAAAATTCAGACTTTTTACCCACATTGTACCTGTAAGTAGGAGATAAATAACCCATTACTCTAGTGTATACTAGACATTTTGTTCTTTTTGATTCGTTCATTTTTCTTTTAAAATTTATTTGATAAAAAGGTTTTGTGATGCGTTTATTGGTTTATTTGTGTAACAGTCACAACTATACAACTAGCCAATACACCAATAACAATTGATTTATTAGTCCGTAGATCCATCTCTTCTGATTTTGTCCAATTTTTCAGGATCACTTGTATATTTTTTTCTAGTTTCCATATCAAATTTTTCTCATGTGTATCATATTTCCTGGTCACATATAGGACAATAGTCATGCTCTCCAGCTATGTATCCATGTTTTGGACATATTGAGAACGTAGGAGATATAGATATATAAGGCATTTGATAGTTAGATAGAGCTTTTTTTACCAATGCTTTACAAGCATCTGATGTCATCCTTTCTCACATATACAAGTGTAATACAGTTCATCATGTATATTTACATTGCAAATCATCTTGCAAATCCATTGCCTCAAATACATCATCTGTAAATCACACAGGCAATTGAGAAGAGTTGGTGTAATAGGGTGCATCATCTGTACCAGCTTGTATTATTCATTTCAATTGTTTTTGATCTTCTTTTGCAAATCTATATGTAGTTCATTCAGCTGGAGTAGCTTCCAAATTGTACAGATTTCCAGTTTCTTCTTGATAATCCACAAGTATGTCTCTCATATAATCCAATATTTCATTTGCCAATTCCATTCATTCTTGGCTAGTAATATCATGTTCTCATTTTGTGAAGTTCATCACGGCTTCATTTACACCATTAATTCATATAGTAGAGAAGTGATTTCTAAATGTATTTAAATATCTTTTTGTATAAGGATACAGTCATGCATCCAGCCATTTAGACATTTCTTTTCTTTTCAATTCCAATCACATCTTTGCCAAATCCATTAGATATTTTAGTTGATTTTTGAACCCATCCATATCTCATTGAAAGTTGTATCATATCCTAGCAGCATTAATTGTCACTACTCATATACTTCAGGTCATCTCACTAGATCCAAAAAGTCCTCCTCATCTTTTTTCCAATTGTTTCAAATCCAATTGTAATCTACAACACATACTTCTTACCGCATCTGGACTATATGCTCATTCCTTTCTTTTGTCTGTGATTCTTCCATCTTCATTTTTTTCAAATTGTGATCCTATGAAGTTTTGAAAGTATGGTATTCCATATTTTGCTGTCATCTCAAATAAACTATCTACCAGTGGATCGTTCCAAGGAAAGTTTTCTACGATATTGTATGTAGGTATTGGAAATGTAAATACAGATCCAGCATTGTCTCATTCTATATATACCTCTATCAATATTTCATTTATCAATTTCATTTCCTCCTCCAATTCTCCAAACTTTTTTTCATATGGACCAGTCTCTAATCACCCTAGCAACAAAGCCTTTTCTTTTAGATCTGGTGGACAAACCCAATCCAAAGTGATATTTGTAAAAGGAGTTTGTGTTCACCATCTACTTGGTACATTCAATCCAAATATAAAGTTTTGCATTTGTTGTTTTGTATATTTGCGCAATTTTTTTTCTACAAATGCATTTTTTTCTTCTTCATTTTCAAATTTTGCTCATGTAGCTTTCAATTCATCCAATATCTCTCTTCTTCTTTTGTGTACAAAAGGAGACAAGTATGTGTCAAATGAACTAAATGCTTGTGCACCAGCCCATTCATTTTGCAATGTACCCAAAAAGTTTATCATTTGGTTTACTGCAGATTGTAAGTTTCTTGGAGGAGCAGACTGCAATTTTCCATCAACCCCATTAAATCATTCTTCCAACAAAGCCCTTAAGCTTCGTCAAGCACAATATGGAGTAAACATTCACAAATCATGTATATGATAGTCTCCATTTCTATGCGCATTACCGATTTCTTCTGGATATACGTGTGAAAGTCGATAATTTGCAGTAATTTTTTCACTATTTTTCAATATTAATCATCCAATAGAATATCCTATATTTGCATTTTCGTTTATCCTCCAATCTAGGTTGTCCAAATATTCTTGCATTGTCTTTCATACCTCTATTACTACATTTTTTGCTGACCTACTTTGACTTCTCATTGCACGATACTTGATATAAGATTTTGCCAAAGTATCATGTCATTTTTTTATCAAGACTTCCTCTACAGCGTCTTGGATGGATTCTACATCTGGTATGTTTTTACCAGTCTTCTTTTCTACTATACTTACTACTTCATCTACAATATCTGCTATTTTTGAGAAATCTGATCATCATACAGCTTCAATCGCTAGTTTTATAGCCTTTTCAATTTTGGATCTATCAAAATCTACTATCGACCCATTTCTCTTCTTTACCTTAAATATCGCCATTCTCTACTTAAATTATTAGGGGTTAAAAAAAATAGCAAGCAAAGCTTTTTTACAAAAAATTCAGATAATTTATACATTTTTTCTACTTTTGTGTTATCAAAATCAGCCTTTTCCACATATTTTCCATATTCTATCAACACAATATATTGTGTTGTGTGATTAAATTCAACTACTATATATTGTGTTACAAATCAAATTCAACGGAAAAATCTCAAAATTTTTTTTGATTTGATATCCTTTTGTTAGCACAAAATCAATTTTTTTTGTTCAAAATAGTGTCTTAAATATAATTAAGACCTCCAAAATCACCAAAACTTGATTTTTTACAAAAAATTAGTATATACTTCATAGATACAAAATAGATACATAAGATATATTTTGTATATACAAAGTATTTACAAAATATTAAAAATCATGATGGACTACCAATCTTTTCAAGAGTTTATGCAAAAATATGACTTTGATCAAAACGATATAAAGCTTCTCAACGAGATTATGACGTCTTGTGTGATTCCTCAAACCCAAAAAAAACCAAAAAAGAAATTATATAGTCTGAGACTGGATCAAGATGATATGCAAAAAATCAAACAAATAGCCCAAAAAGAATCTATACCTTACCAGACTCTTATTGGATCCATATTGCACAAATATGTTACATGACAGATCAAATAACTTCTTATTTATCCTGTTTTTCTTTAATCATTGCATCATAGATAAGTCTTGTTAGAGTGCCGTCTTTTGTCCCACTTACATAATTTTCTTGCAAAACAATCATCAATCTCTCTTTCTTATCCACTTCACAATTACCAATCTGATCAATTTCATTTTTTAGTGTCAAAAATTCTTCAAATCTTTTGTTGTCATTTTGTGTTGCATTTTCCATTTGTTATACTTTTTAAATTATAAAAAAAATCTCCAACAACATGGAGAAATAAATATTTGATTATTTTTACAACTATTTTTGCTCTATCCATCTACAAGTTTTATCTTGCTAAAATGGGAGCTATTTTTTTGGAAACCTCCATCAAGATATTGTTGTTAGATAAAAAATCAAGTTTTTTACCAATAAATCTTGTTTTCAAAATCTAAAAATATAAATTATAAATTTGTAGGGGAGCTTATTAAGCTCCCGATAAAAAATTGGGAAGATGCTATCTTCCCCTACAGATAAAGAATCAATTTATTTTTAATGTGTTTATTATGAACGAAGATTTATTCAAAAAAAGACATTCGCTTGCGCATATATTAGCACAAGCAGTACAGAGAGCACAACAACGAGATGTAGAGGTTGGTATTGGCCCAGCTATCGACAATTGATTATATTATGATTTTCTTTTTTCCACGGAAAAACAAATCAAAGAAGAAAATCTCAAAGATATACAAAACCAAATGGAAAAGATTATCAAAGAATGACAAGAATTTACATTTTTAGAAGTATCTGAAAAAGACTCTCATGAGTTGGTAAATGATATCATGAAACAAAAATACAAAGATGAGATGAGGAGAGAGTTTGTCAAAGAATGACAAAATATTACATTTTATGTAAATACAATTGTAGCAGCAGCCAAAGACAATATGCTCAGATGAATTGATGAAAATTATGTGAAATATTATGAAGAAATTACAGAGTATTTACAAAAAAAATATCCTGGAAAATTTGATGATAAATTTGTTACATTTTTAGATATGTGTGAATGACCACATGTTGATTCTACAAAAGACATAGATCCAAAGTCTTTCAAAGTAGAAAAATTAGCAGGAGCATATTGGAGATGAGATGAAAAAAATGTAATGATGACTAGGATATACGTACGAGCTTTTGCAGACAAAACATGACTCAAAGAACATGTAGATATGATGGAAGAAGCAAAAAAGAGAGACCATAGAGTCTTGTGAAAAAAATTGTGACTTTACAATATAGATCAAGATGTAGGATCATGACTTGTCCTTCGAAAACCAAAATGAGCTTTTATAGTCAATCAGATCAAAAGACGATTTGAAGACGAACAGCTAAAAGCATGATATATGCCAGTCATTACACCGCACATTGGGAAAAAACAACTTCGAGAACAATCTGGACATCGAGGATTTTACAATGAAGGGATGTTTCCTCCTATAGAACTATGACATTCCTTAGGGGATCGACAAGACAATAGAAAAGCAAAAGAATCTGAAATATATTTGCTCAAACCCATGAACTGTCCATGACACGTAAAAATTTATACAGATGATATCCATTCATATAGAGAACTTCCATTAAGATATTATGAATTTGGTACAGTATATAGATATGAAAAACAATGAGAGCTTTGAGGGCTAACTCGCGTAAGATGATTTACTCAAGATGATGCTCATATTATAGTATCCAAGGATTGATTAAAAGAGGAGTTCGGAAAAGTGGTAGACTTTGCATTCAAAGTTTTAAATCACTTTGATTTTGCTGATATCAAAGTTTATGCATCATTTTCTGATCCTAAATCAGATAAATATGTATGAGATAAAGCTATGTGGAAACAGGCAGAAGACACTATAAGACAAATATTAAAAGACAAAAATATAGAACACGAAGAAGAGATATGAGAAGCAGCATTTTATGGTCCAAAGATTGATTTCAAAGTAAAGGATGTGATTGGAAGAGAACGACAACTTTCTACAGTACAGTTTGATTTCAATCTACCAGAAAGATTTGATATGACTTTTACAAACGACAAATGAGAACAAGAGAGACCATTTATGATTCATAGAGCATTACTTGGATCATTAGAAAGATTTATGTGAGTTTTGATTGAAAACTACGCTGGTGCATTCCCAATGCGATTGGCTCCAGAACAAATCAAAATCATTGCTGTTGCAGATAAGTTCAATGATTATGCAGAGAAGGTAAAAGCTGATTTGGTATCAAAATGATATAGAGCCAATATTGATTATACAAACGATTCTTTCTCAAAGAAAATTAGAAACTGAGAAATAAATAAAATCCCATACCTATTTATAGTATGAGAGAAAGAAGAAACGGACAATACTGTATCTCGAAGATCATACAAGACAAAAGAGCAATGAACTTGTAATATAGAAGAATTTATTAAAAACTTAGATTAAGAAATATTTTTTGTGCGTAGGGGCGATTAGTAATCGCCCTTACAATGTTAAAGAGTCACCAACCGGTTGCTTTTTTATTTTCTATTCGCACTTCTTCACAGCCAATATCTTATTATTTATTATCGCGTCAGTCACTTTTTTGTATGCGGTATTTGCTATCCTATTGAAAGTAGGAGCAGATACTCACATCTTTTCTCATCATTCTTTCATATTCATTCAGTCTATATTAATCAGTTTCATTGCCTCTAGCTCATCACAAAAAATCTCTACCACATCTTTTGCATCTTCTTTTCATGCAGGATAAAAACATCTACAATTGTGTTTACAGCATATATTTCTTTCTTTTTTTGGTCTAGACATTCAGGATATAGTTTAAAGTTAAATATTTTCTTATGAAATATGTTTCATAATATTTTATTTATATTTTTTTTCAAGTTTTTTATTAAAACAAAAAATATCAGCCTTAGACCAATATTTTCAATGGGGCGAACGACGAAGACTTGCTCGGCAAGACTGCCGAGTTAAAACTCGCAAGCACTAGTTTGCCTTTATAAAACTATCTCTATGTTCTAATCTATCATAGTGTCCATTTTTCTTTATTTTCTTTTCGTATTTTCTTGCCTCTTTTTCTTCTTTAAATTCAAAATATCACAATAGCTCAAAGTTTCAGATTTTTAAATTAATTGTCTCTGTGCATCATCTTTTATGTTCTTGTAATCTTCTTTTTATGTTGATCAAACATAATATTTCTTTCATTTTAATATATATACATAATACATTTTACTTTTTGTTTTAATAAAAATCTACTTTCTGTAGATTTCAATGGGGCGAACGACGAGATTTGAACTCGCGACCAATGGAACCACAACCCACTGCTCTACCCCTGAGCTACGTTCGCCATTTAGTGTGTTGAATGTTTACAGATTTGCTTTGAAATTTCAAGATGAATGTTTATCCTATGTTTTGTTTATATTCATAATTATGGTATTTTGAAACTTAAAAAAGTTGACTACAATATAGCAAACCAAAGATTTGATAGATATTTGAGAAAATATTTTAAACCATATCCTGATATAAAACTCAGTGACATATATTCTTGGATTAGAAAATGAGCAATACTTATAAACAACAAAAAAGCCAAAGAAGATTATAGGTTAATACTTTGAGATGAGATAAAATTTAACAATATTGAGACTGGTAAAAAAAAGCCTACCATATTTGCTGGATCCAAGTCCAACAAAATGAAGTCTTTGACTATCAAAGACATAAAAAAAATAATAATTTATGAAGATGACAATCGAATTGTTTTTGACAAGCCGGCTGGTATTGTGGCACATCCCAGCAACAAGCACATCAATGATTTGTCGATGAATGACTATCTGGACAGATATTGTCAGATACAAAAAATTCACCAAGATAGTGAAACATTTAAAGTGAGTTTTTGCTTCCGTCTGGACAAGGATACATCATGAATATTAGTAGCTGCCAAAAATTATGAATCTTTACAATATCTAAATGATCTGATCAGAAATAGACAGGTCGACAAAGAATATATGACTATAGTAGAATGAAATGTTCAAGATCATATGACCATAGAAAAGTCAATAAGCAAGACGTACAACAAAAAATTTGGAAGTTCTCGCATGTCTATTGACCCAAATTGATTGGAATCTAAAACAGAATTTTGGAGAGAAAACAATGTTCGTCACGCTGTCTTGGGTCCAATATCTGTGCTTAGAGTTAAGCTTTATACTGGTAGGATGCATCAGATTAGGATCCATCTAGCTAGCGAATGATACAAGATACTTTGAGATATAATTTATTGAAATCCCGTATTAAATAGAAAAATGTATAAAGAGTTGAAAATAAATAGACAAATCTTACATTGTAGTAGATATAGTTTTGTAAATTTAGATGGTAATTTGATATCCTTTGAGGCAGATTTACCTTTAGATTTTCAAAAACTTATCAATCAGTAAAATTTACCTTATATAATAAACAACAAAATGAAAAAAATTTTTTGGACTAGTATTGTGTGGATATTATTAATTTTAGCATTTGTATTTTATATGAAATGGATCAATCAGTCTCTTGCAGGTTGAATGACAAATTTTATACTCAAAGAAGCGCCTCAAGCAGACAATTGTATTACAATGACCTGAGAAGCTATGACAGAAGATGAAATCAAGATCAAACTAAATCAATTGGAAGACCATATGAATACAATTGAAGATCTGATTGAGACTCAAAATGCTATAGTTACACCAAATCAATGGAGTAGTGATATGACATTAGAAGAAGAACCAGAACCAACAGAAGAAGAATTATTTGATGAATTTAAGGCTTGGTACCAAGAAAATAAATAATTAAAAACAAGAAATATATACAAAAGATGGCAGCTAGACTGCTATTTTTTGTTTTTCAAAAAACTATTGATTTCCCAGCAAAAAAGATTAACAATACTCACCTTGCAACAAATTAAGACATTTGCCTTGGTTTTTTATTTTCTATAAAAAACACTTGACATTTGTAATGATATATGTATCATATAAACAACAAAAACAACAAAAACAACAAAAACAACAAAAATAATAAAAATAAAAAAAGAAAAAAAGAAAGTATGACAGTAACAACATTTTTAGTTGCAGCAATGTTAGTGATTACATTCTGCGTGGGTGTAGGTTATATCCTGGGTAAACAAACGAAAAAACTAAATACCCGAACAAAAGAATTACAAACAAGATACAGTAAAAGCTATATTAGCTAAAATTATTTATCTTGTTGTTGATGTCCCGAATTGTATTCGCGGACATTTTTTTATCAAAAAATTTTTTATATCTGCCCCTTTTTTGTGAGTTTTTTATTACAAGACCTAGACAAAAAATTTCATACAAAAAAGTCCAAAAAAGTCTAAAAAACTCTTGCATTCAACTGGGATTTTATTATAAACTGACTCGCAACACTTTTCTCGGTGTTTTTTTTAATCAAATTAAACGCCAGTCAGGTTGAGGGTATTTAACACAATAATATAATATATTACGTTTATTCGAATACGTAGAAATTTTTTTATTTCTGCGTAAATTGCAACAAATCTTATTAAAAGCAAAGAATGGATGCCTTGGGTAAAAAAGAGGATGAAGGACGTATTTGGCTGCGATAAGCTCTGGTGAGGTGCCAAAAACCGCTTGGAACCAGAGATTTCCGAATGGGGAAACCTTCCCGGTATAACCGGGAGTAAAATACCAAGACCCTGTGAATTGAAATATCTTAGTAACAGGAGGAAAAGAAATCGTAAGAGATTCTCTTAGTAGTGACGAGCGAACGGGGAACAGTCCAAACCCAACTAGTGTAAGGTTCTAGCCGTTGCTAGTTGAGGGGTTGTGGGGATAACTATGAGACAGCTAGAGATGTCTCGAAGGAACAACATTTATTTAAAAGAAGTGTCTGGGAAGTCACACCATAGGGGGTTATAGTCCCGTATTTGAAAAATAAATGCGCCTTAGTTATTTCCCAAGTAGCGTCAGACACGAGAAATCTGGCGTGAATCCGGGCAGACCACTGTCCAAGACTAAATACTTTTTTACACCGATAGCGCATAGTACCGTGAGGGAAAGGTGAAAAGAACCCCAGGAAGGGGAGTGAAATAGATCCTGAAATTCTTTGCTTACAATTGAGTGGGAGCCTTCGGGTGACCACGTACCTATTGACGAATGGGCTAGCGAGTTATCGATACTAGCAAGGTTAAGACAGTTATAGTCGGAGCCGTAGGGAAACCGAGTCTGAACAGGGCGATTAGTTAGTGTTGATAGACCCGAAGCGATATGAGCTAGGCATGGGCAGGCTGAAGGTATGCGAAAGCATACTGGAGGGCCGAACGGGTTGGTGCTGCAAAACCTTCCGATGACCTGTGTCTAGGAGTGAAAAGCTCATCGAATATCGCGATAGCTGGTTCTCTCCGAAATGCATTTAGGTGCAGCCTGTAAACAAGATCTCATAGAGGTAGAGCTCTGATAAGGCTAGGGGTGTCGAGAGGCATTACCAAACCTTGTTAAACTTCAAATGCTATGAGGAATTTTACAGAGTGAGACTGCGGGAGCAAGTTTCGTAGTCAAAAGGATAACAGTCCAGATTTCTGATTAAGGTCCCTAAAGTGTAGTTAAGTGGAAAAGGAAGTGTCTTTGCTTAGACATTCAGGAGGTTTGCTTAGAAGCAGCAATCCTTTAAAGAAAGCGTAACAGCTCACTGAACAAGCGAAGATGCGCCGAAGATGTAACGGGGCTAAACTACATACCGAAATCGAAAGACCCGCAGTATTGCGGGTCGGTAGGAGAGTGTTCTATATGGGATGAAGCATTACTGCGAGGTAGTGTGGACTTTATAGAAGCAAAAATGCTAGCATGAGTAACGACGCCAAGTGAAAATCTTGGCCGCCAAAACCCTAAGGATTCCTACGCAACGTTCATCGGCGTAGGGTTAGGCGAGACCTAAGATTCTACTAGAAATAGTAGTTCGATGGATAGCAGGTTAATATTCCTGCCCCTATTTATACAGTGATGTGGCAACACATCGGGATGTGTGAGAGCTCACTAAGGATGTGAGTCGAGATTATTAGATGACTCCGACTTGTCGGAGGGCATATGTAGGAAAATCCGCATGTGTTTAAAGTCGAGTTTGATCGGAAATGATTCTTCGGATGATTAATTCTCATAGTTCTGGTGTCAAGAAAACCCACTAAACTTATGTATAAGTAGCTCGTACCCAGATCTAACACTAGTAGGGAGGTAGAGAATACCAAGGCGATTGGGTTAATTAATGGATAAGGAACTAGGCAAATTAGCGGGCGTACTTTCGAAATAAGCCCTCCCCGGTGAATAACCGGGGCGCAGCGAATGACGTGGGGGGGACTGTTTATCAAAAACACAGCTCTCTGCTAACATGTAAATGGATGTATAGAGGGTGATGCCTGTCCAATGCCAGAATGTTACGCACTCTTGTGCAAGCTCGAGTGTTAAGCACTGGTGAATGACGGCCGTAACTATGACGGTCCTAAGGTAGCGAAATTCCTTGTCGGGTAAGTTCC
>DAOTFU010000014.1:0-24963 GCA_035446765.1 Candidatus Absconditabacterales bacterium | reverse complement strand
TCTGAAAAAATTATGAATGATATGTGAGATTCATACATTACTACAGAACATTTGCTTTTAGCGATAATTAAATGAACAAATAAAGTAAAAGAAATTTTGTCTAATGAGTGATTAGATTATGATTTAGTTTTTAAAAAAATTAAAGAAATGAGGAATTGAAAAAAAGTAGAGTCATCAAACCCAGAAAACACTATGGATGCTTTGTGAAAATACGGTAAAGATTTGACACAATTAGCACAAGAATGAAAGCTAGATCCTGTAATTTGAAGAGATGAAGAGAGTAGAAGGGCTATTCAGATATTGTCTCGTAGAACGAAAAATAACCCAGTTTTAATATGAGATCCATGAGTTGGTAAAACAGCTATAATAGAATTGTTAGCTCAACAAATAATAAAGTGAGAAGTTCCAGATATGTTAAAAAACAAAAAAATAGTAGAATTGGATATGTGATCTTTGATAGCTTGAGCAAAATATCAATGAGAGTTTGAAGAGCGTCTCAAAGCTGTTCTTAAAGAAGTAGAAAAGTCTGATGGTTCTATAGTATTATTTATAGATGAATTGCATTTGGTTGTATGAGCATGAAAGACTCAGTGATCTATGGATATGTGAAATCTTCTAAAACCTTCTTTGGCTAGATGAGAAATTAGAGTAATTTGAGCAACAACTATAAATGAATATCGTAAATATATAGAAAAAGATGCGGCATTAGAAAGAAGATTTCAGCCAGTTATGGTTAGTGAACCAAACAAAGAAGATGCTTTAGCAATTTTGAGATGAATTAAAAAAACCTATGAGACTCATCACTGAGTAAAAATATCTGATACTGCTGTAGTAGCTTGTGTAGACTTATCTATGAGATATATTACAGATCGTAGATTGCCAGATAAAGCTATTGATTTACTAGATGAAGCTGCAGCTTCCACAAAAATGTGAATGACAAGCATGCCAGAAGATATTTTAAGATTGGAAAAGAAGATATCTCAACTAGAAATAGAAAAACAAGCACTTTCTATAGAAAATAAGAAAAAGAATGAAGATAGAATCAATGAAATAGAAAAAGAATTATCTAACATTAAAGAAAAATATAATATAAAGAAATCTGAACGAGAAGCTGATAGGAAATTATTGGTAGAAACAAAAGAAATTAACAAAGAAATAAAAGATTTACATCATGAAGCAGAAATAGCAGAAAAACAAACAAACTATAATAAAGCCGCTGAGATTAAGTATTCAAAAATACCAGATTTAGAGGCAAAATTGAAAAATATAGAAAATAAAATTGATCAATCTAAAAAAGAATGAAAAATTTTAATAAAAGATATAGTTGAAGAAGAGGATATTGCTTTAATCATATCTAAATGGACTTGAATACCAGTATCTAAGCTTATTCAGACAGAGATGGAAAAACTATCAAAACTAGAGGAATATTTGTCAACAAAGGTAGTATGACAATCCAAAGCTATCTCTTCTGTTTCAAATGCTATACGTAGAGCTAGAGCATGATTAAAAGATCCCAATAGACCAATTTGATCTTTCTTATTTTTATGACCTACTTGAGTTGGTAAAACAGAATTGGCTAAACAGTTGGCTATATTGTTGTTTAATAACGAAAAATCTATGATCAGATTAGATATGTCTGAATATCAAGAAAAGCATACAGTATCCAGATTGATTTGATCTCCTCCAGGTTATATATGACATGATGAATGATGACAACTTACAGAGGCAGTAAGAAGAAAACCATATTCTGTAATACTTTTTGATGAAGTAGAAAAAGCCCATCCAGAAGTATTCAATACGTTACTTCAGTTATTAGATGATTGAATACTTACAGACTCAAAAGGGAGAACAGTTGATTTCAAGAATACAATAGTTGTTATGACTTCAAATTTAGGTTCAGAAGTGATAATGTCTAAAATGAAAGATCAAAAATGAAATATTAGTTTAGAAAAAGATATAATGCCTTTATTACAATCTCATTTTAGACCAGAGTTTTTAAATAGACTTGATGATATAATATTATTTAATCCTGTAAATGAAGAAATGTTAACAAAAATAGTTGATATACAATTATCAAAAATAGTTGACTTAGTCAAAAAAGAAAAAAATATAGATTTATCTATATCAAATGAGGTCAAGAAATATATAGCTAAAGTATGATTGGATCCTTTGTTTTGAGCTAGACCACTCAAAAGATCAATCCAAAATACACTATTAGATGAGTTGGCAATGCAAATTATAGAATGAAAAATATCAGATAATTCAAAAATTACAGCGAATAAAAAAAATGGTAAAATATTTTTTGAGTAATTTTATTTTTCACACACAATCAAGTATCATATTAGAGTTCAGTCTTCCATCACCTCTTGATAATTAAACTTAAAAAAATTATATTCTGCTATTTTTTTTATATCTTCAAGTTTGTAGTGATATTGCTGTATCTTAAATTTTCTATGATTAGCTCATTTACCTACATTCCATTCAAATTCTCTCCTTTGCAAAAAATGTCACACAATCCATCTTCATCATTCCTTGAGTATTCTATATACTTCTTCAAAAAGTCATTCTAGCGATTGTATATGTTCCAGCACAAAGAAACTCATAGCAATATCAAAATCTTCATTTTCAAAGGGTAGAGTAGTTTCCAAGTCACAAACTACCCTCTTTACTTTTATTCATTTTTGCGGATGATGATTTAGTAATTTTTCTGCTATATCACAAGCCACATATTTTCTAAAATTAATATTTTCAAAATATTTAAACAATCTTCCATCTCCAGCTCACAGATCAATTATATCAAGATTTTCCACATTTCTTGGCAAAAATCTTTGTATATCTAAATCATAAAAACTATCCAAATGTTTGTGATAGTTTTTGTATTGATCTTCCACTAGATTGTATCCAGTTTCAGAGTCTAGTATTTCTGTGTGTTTCTGTTTGTAACTCATTAAAAGAATTTTTTTTCATTTGAAATATCTTTATTTTTTTGAGACAATTTTTTAATTTTTTCTTCTATATCTGGACTAGGTTCATGTAAAAATTTTGTCAATTCGCTGGTTTTCTCACTAGCCTTTTTGATATGCACATAATATTTACTCAATTCTGCTACTACATCAGACAGTTCATCATTTTTTTCCAATAGTTCTGTAGTTTTTTCTTTCAAAATGGAATTTTGATGAGTATATTCATCTAATTCATGATTTAGATATTCCAATTCTTTGTTTGCAGATTTCAGATTTGATCTAAGTTCATTAATTACATCTCTGTGTTTATATCTAAAATAAAATGCAAAAAATCATATCAATCCACCTATCACAAATGCCAATAAATTGTATATACTCATTTTTTATTGTTTATTTTTTAAAAGCTTACTTATAAAGTATATTTTAGTAGCATAAAATCAAGAAAAATTATAAACAAAAAAACTCTGAACGTATCAGAGTCTTTTTATTTTAGACTTTTAGGCTATTATTTAACAGCACTTTTGAAGTCAGATCCAGCTTTGAAAGTAACAACGTTCATAGCAGGGATTTTAATTTTTTGAGATGGATTTTGTGGGTTAACTCCTTCTCTAGCTTTTCTTTTAGAAGCTTTGAATGTTCCAAATCCTTGAATTCTAACTTCTCCTTGTTTTTTAACACCAGCGATTACTGTGTCAATAAATGTGTTTACCAATTCTGCAGCTAATTTCTTAGATACTCCTAATTCATCAGCCAATTGTGCAATAAGAGCAGTTTTAGTCATAATTGTACTAATTAACATATAAAATAAGTACTACGTACAATTAACATAATAGTAGTGTTGCAGTGAATTTCAACATTTTTTTTACTTTTTTACACTATATTTATCCAATATTTTTAATGTAAAAAACCCAGTTTAAGACTAGGTTTTATTGATATTTTGAGTTTTACCAGTTTTCAATATGGATTGACATTTTTTTAAAATATATCTGATTAAGTTTAGTCAGTGTCCAATAGAGTTTTCAGCTTTTTTATAGATCTAGAAATTTTTTGTCTTACATTATCATTTGATATTCACAAAATTTTACCTATTTCATCATTTTCCATTTCTTCTATAAATTTCCAATAGATTATTTCCTTACTTTCATTGTCCAAAACATCCATAGCTTTTTTTATTTGATCATATTGAAAATCTTGTTCTAATAAATCCAACACATTCACTTCATCTTCTAGAGTGTCTTCAAAATCTGTATTATCTTCAGCATCAAGATTACTAAATCATAAATCTTTACGTTTTTTCAAGTGATCTTTAGCTATATTTTTAAACACAGTCCATACAAATGCTGCAAAAGATTGTTTGAAGTCATATTTACATACAACTTTCCACCATCTTATATAAAAATCTGATATGATGTCTTCAGTATCTTCTTTATCCAAAAAATAGTTAGAATGTAGATAACGAAAAAACATATCAACAGTCTTTAGGTAAAATTCATTAAAAGCCCGTTGATCTTGTTTTTTTAATTTTTCTATAAATTCCTTCTCAAAATTCATATTAATTTGATTCGTAAATTTATCGTTTAAGTATTTGATCGTTAATTAAACGCATCTTTTCAATATGATTTCTGCATCTTTTTCTTCTTCAAATACTTCATCTTTGATTGCAGATATACAAGTAAGTATCTGATTTTCTTCCAATTCCATCATAGCATGATTTAAAAAAGCATCATTTATTAGATCTCTTCATTCAACCACCTCACAAAGACACAATCCACAAGCTCCAGCACCACATGAAAATGGTATTTCCACATTATTTGCTTGTGCCATCTCTGTTATTACTTTTCATTTTTCAGCCTCAAAAGATCACAATTCTGCTCAATCTGTTCATTGGATTGTAATTTTAATCATATCATATTTATTATAAATTAAATTGATTCTTGGCTTCCTCTAGTTGATTATCAATATTATTATCCACATAATTATCTACATCAAATTCTATTATAATATCTGGACTTACACCAATTTTATCAATATTTTTGTCACTTGGTGCAAACCACTTTCATATTGTATATTTCAAACTGTCTCAGTTTTCAAATTCGTTTAAGGTTTGTATAGTTCCTTTTCAAAATGTAGTTGTTCAAAGCAACGTAGCTCATATTTGTTCTTGCAATGCCATAGCTATTATTTCTCCAGCGCTAGCCGTCATACCATCTATAAGCACTACTGTTTTCATTCATTGAAAATCTCAATATCACTTAGAATAATATTTTTCATCTTCATATCATTTATATTTGGCAGACACTACTAGATCTCATTTATTCACAAAATGTGATACTATTTCTACAGCAATTGGCATAAGTCATCCGCCATTTCATCTCAGGTCTAATATTATTCCATTCAGATTATTTTTACTCAATTCTTGAATTTCCTTTTTAAATAGGTTTTCTGTTTCTTCTCATATCAAAAATATTTCAATATATCATATTTTCTTTTCTCATATTTCTAGTATTTTTGTCTGTACTGAAGGTATATTTATTTTTTCTCTCAATATTTCTTTTTCAAATATTTCCTTTGTATCTTCATTACTATATCTTTCTATAAACAATTTTACTTTTGTGCCCGCAGGTCATTTCATTCTTTCTGTTGCTTCTTCCAAAGTTTCAGAATCTACAAAACCACTATCAATTTTTATTACACGATCTAAAGGTTTTAATCAAGCTTTAAAAGCTGGAGACTCTTTTAATACTTCCTCTATTTGAACATAATAATCTTTTTTTGTTACAATTGCTCATATTCATTCAAAATCTTCTTCTCATTCTAGACTTTTTTCAAAACCACTACTTTGTTCAGCATCCATATACACAGTATAAGGATCACCTATTCCATCTACATAGGATTTTAAAGCTTCATTTATCATATCTGTCTCATCTATTTTTTCATATTCATAATATCATTGATTCAATATATTGTCTACCAATTCAAAACGCTCATATTTGTTCACATTTTCTTCTATATTATTTTCTACTTTTATCATATCTGACACAATCTCAAATCATCAAAATTTCATGAGCAATCCTCATACCAATATTCACAACAGCAATATTAAGAGTCAGTTTATTTTTTTCATTTTTTCTTTGTTTATTAAAATTATGAATTTGTTACATTTTCAAATACATCCAAAATATCGTTATCCTTTACAAAAGCAACATCAATTCTTATATCAAAGTCCAAATTTTTTTTATACATATAATCTTGTATACTTCTTTCCAAAAACATTAATTTTTGTGGTTTTATATATCACATCAAATCATCTATATGATCTACTACTTTTACTTCCACAAAAACTAATTCTCCATCTTTTTGCGCCACAATATCTATTTCTCATCCAGGTATTGTATAGTTCGTATCAAGTATTTCATATCACTTTTCTTCATAATACCCAAGCACCAATTCTTCTCATTCCTGTCCTATCTCTCTTTTATTTTTCATATCAAAAAATTAGATATAAATACAATATTTATACAAAAAATAACCAAAAATCAATAATTTTTTTTTGCACTTTATTTACTATACAATTCTTCTACTTTATTTCGATCAACCAAATTCCATCGATTTTCTAGATATTCTGGTCTTCTATTTTGATATTTTAAATAATAAGCATGTTCTCGCACATCTACAGTAAGTAGAGGAGTTAATCAATCTGTCATTGGATTAGCAGCATTACTTGTATTTACTATTTCCAATTTTCAATCACTATTTTTAACTAGCCAAGTCCATCCAGATCCAAAATTTCCAGCCGCACTACTTGAGAATTCTTTTTTAAACTCTTCAATACTTCATCGTTTTTCATTTATAGCTTTAATTACATTTAATTCTCAATTATCAATTTTCAATTCTCAATTATTTTTCAGTCAATTCCAATAAAAAGTGTGGTTCCATACTTGAGCAGCATTATTAAATATTCATCCACTAGATTTCATTATAATAGCTTCTAATTCCATATTTTCAAATTCTGTCCCAGCTATCAATCCATTTAATTTATCTACATATCATTGATGATGTTTTGTGTGATGTATTTCCACAGTCTTTGCATCGATAAATGGTTCTAAAGCATTAAAATCATAAGGTAGTTTAGTTAGTATTATCATTGGTATAATTTATCAAAATAAAAGCTGTTCTCATTATTAGTAATAAAAAACAAATTTACAAGCAATTTTGTTAAGTTATAATGTTAAAAGTTTACAATTCATAGTGTGAATTTTTGTCTCCCTTTGAAAAAGGGAGAAGCCGAAGGCAGAGGGATTTAAATCCTCACCCCTTCGGGGAGTTCCTTTAAAAAAGGAGCACAAAAAAGTCAATTACTAATTCCTGTCAATTATCCACTCTTTATCATAATACACGCATTAGCAATATATTCAATTTTATTTTTTATACAAAATTGAATATTTTCATTACTTTCTGCTCATGGTTGAAACCATACAGTCTTTATTCATAATTTTTTTACTTCTTCCAAAACTGGCAAAGAAAACTTTGGAGACAATACAAAAATTGCTACATCTATTTTTCATTTAAATTCTGATAGAGTAGGGTAGACCTTTTTTCACAAAACCTTTTCTTCATTTGGATTTATAGCAATTGCATTAAATCATTTTTCAGTCAGATCTTTGAATACTTTGTATCCATATTTTTCAGTATTGTTGGATGCTCATACGACAGCATAGGTTAATTTTGGGTCAATCATTTCTTTGAAGTTTTAAATAAAATTGGTTGTAGGGGCGATTATTAATCGCCCTTACATTAAATAATATTTTTTATTTTATCTATAATATTCATCATTTTCTCGTTTGTATGGATTGATTTGGATGTATTCTACTACTCTATTCATATCATTTTCGTTGCGAATTATATGATCGTAAAATGATCTTTGTCGCTGAAAAGTTTTTAATCACATTTCTCTGATTACTTTTCAAGACGATTGTTTAAATCATTTGATAATATTTGATAATTTATTTGTAGGGGAAGATATTATCTTCCCGTTTTTATTAGATGGGAGCTTGATAAGCTCCCCTACATTATCAATGATAATGATTCAATGCATATGATTAGGCATTATTATAAAGTTTCAAATAGATACATTTGAATATACTTTATTTATATTAATCCAATATTCTTTTACTATTTTACCATACTCATTTAAAATCATCTCATCTCACAATACTTCTCAAAACACCTTCTGATGATCTTTTGTATTAATCGTTACAAAAAAATATCCAGAGTCATAATGAAAAGAGTCTAGTCTATTTTGTTTGCGATTTTTTAAATCATTCTTATTCATTTTTTTTCTTTACTTCACAGTCAAAAATCTCATCTCAATCTTCCTTACTCCAAATTTTGGATTATAGAATTTTACAATTGCTAGATTGTTCCATATTTCCAACACATAACCATCTCCAAATAGTTTGTGATTTACAGTATCTCATTCATTTATATCAAAAGTTTTTTCTCTCTTAGTAGGTCATCACAGTCCGCTACCACCAGATCACAGATCGTAATGTTTCAATAAATCTTGTGGTATTTCTCAGATAAATCTACTTGGTGGATTGCTTCTAGTCTGTCACCAAGTCATTCTACTATTTGCATGTGACAAAAACAAATAATCTTTGGCTCTAGTCACAGCTACGTACATTAGTCTTCTTTCTTCTTCCAATAAATGTGATTCCATCATTGCATTGGTCAAAGGAAAAACATTGTCTTCCAATCCTGCTACAAATACAAAAGGAAACTCCAATCCTTTGCTGCTGTGAGTTGTCATCAGTTTGATAGCATCTGAGTTTGGATCAGTATCGCTAGCTACATCGGTCAATAGAGTAATTTCCTCCATAAACTGTCTGACAGCCTCAAGTCCATTTCACACATATTTTGATGCTAGATTTATCAATTGTCAGATATTTTCAAATTTTTCCATAGCAGCATCTTCACTACCATGTTCCTTGATCAAGTAATCTTTATATTTTATAGATTTTGTAATTTTTTCTATAGCATCAGCTACAGCATATTTTTCCCAATGGTCAGTAATTTCATGTATTACTTTTTTAAATTCCATTATCCCGTTTTTGGCTTGTGGAGTAATTTTTTCTGGTATGCTGTCGATATTTTCTATCACTTCATGCAATGTTAGTCCATTTACTGTGGCGTATTCTTCCAATTTTTCAAATGTAGTTTTTCATATTTTTCTATTTGGCACATTTATTATTCTCTTTAGAGATACAGAATCATTATTGTTGGCCAAGTATTTTACATAAGCCAAGATATCTTTTACCTCTTTTCTATCAAAAAACTTGTATGCTCATCGTATCTTGTAAGGTATTCATTCTTGTACCAAGACTTGCTCAAATGGTGAAGATTGGGCGTTTGTCCTATATAATATAGATACATCTCACCATTTTCATATTTTTCCATTGTCTTTCATCTTACTTATTAGATCTATTATGTTTGCAGCTTCATCCATCTCACTATTGTGACAAAAAACCGTAATTTTACCATCTTCTTTTCTATGTGCATGCACATCTTTTTCATATTGTTTTATATTATTTTTTATTATATGATTTCCAGCAGTCACAATATGTGGACGACTACGATAGTTGATCTGCAATTTAAACATTTGTATATCTGGCCAATATTTTTTTACATTCAAAAAATTTTCCATCAATGCTCATCTTCGACCGTATATACTCTGATAATCATCTCATATGAGAGTAATGTTTCCATTATTTCCACTCAGCATTTTCATAAGTTCAAATTGGATCCAGTTGGTGTCTTGTGCCTCGTCTACCATTATATACATAAATTTATTTTTCCATTTTTTCAAAATTTCAGCATCTTTTTTGAACAACAAGTAGGGTAGTAGTAGTAGATCATCAAAGTCCAACATATTAGATTTTTCCAATTCTTTTTGGTACTCTACATACACTTTTCATATATTTTGATCATAGTCGCTATCTACTTTTGATTCAAACATTTTTGGATCAAATCAATTATTTTTTTGTTTACTTATAAATCATTTGGCTTCTTGTGGTTTGAAAGTTTCATTTAGACCAAACTTTTTCAAAATGTCTCTCATCATTTTTTGACTATCATCACTATCTATTATAGAGAAGTTTTTGTCATACTTCATGCCCAACCTATCTATATCTTCTTTCAGTATTTTTAAAAAAACACTATGAAAAGTCCCTATCCATTTGAAGTCATTCATAGTATATCCACTTTTATTTTTGTCCTTGCTGGTTTCCTCTACAAAGTCTAAGAAATCATTTATACTATCATTTCAGTGTGTAGAATTCAAAGTTCATGGTTCAGAGTTTTTTTCTCACTCCTCACTTCAAAAGTCTAAATTTCCTATCTCATCAGCCAATTCTACTAGTCTTTCCTTCATTTCGTTAGCAGCTTTGTTTGTGAAAGTCACAGCCAAAATATTGTTTGGTCTGATATTCATGGCAAACATAAGATATGCTATCTTGTATGTTAGAGTTCTAGTTTTTCCAGATCATGCTCCAGCCAATATTAGACTAGAAGTATCGGTATGTAATGCTGCTTTTAGTTGCTCTTCATTTAATTTTGTAGCTAAGTATTCTTTTATATTCTGCATCTAATTCAAAGTAATTAAAATATTAATGAATCGCAAATTACAAAATTTTTAATTTGTAATATTTTAATTCATAAACTGGCAACGATAATAAATATCGTTGACTTGTTTTCAATCACAAAAAAATATTTCTCTTGATATTTTGTCAAAAATATATTTGACAGATATTGTTTGACTTTTTCAATATTTTTTCTATAAATACATCAACCCTATCCGCCCGCAGACAATATCTTGAATACAGGATGACTGGGGAATATGTTGAGGATCTTTTGAGAAATGAACAAAAGCAAGTAATTCAGACTATCTTAAGATATCCAAAAATACTGACCCTTTAACTAACACTTCCGGATAAGTATCTGCTATTGTTGTTTATGTGAAAGCTAGATAATAAAAGATGCGATATAATGTGTTAATTAATATAAGCCTGGGGCTGTTGACCTGCTTTAACAACTAGATAGTGATAGGATTTTTTTGTGGGGGGTCTTTTTTGATAAAGGATGTTTATTATTGGTGACAAAATGCGTGCCAGCATGTCGCGGTCATACGCATGCCAAAACATCCCTAAGGGAAATGACCTTATATACACCGCCCCACACCTAAATTGGATTGGTCCCGAGCTGTAATAGTTCGGGACTTTTTTCAATCAAAAAAGTATTGACTTTTATTTCTAAATTGTTATAAATTCATCACCTCTCCTCGATAGAGGAGCTTCCACTGCCATGAAATACTTCCCATCCTAGCAGTGGATAGTAAAGGAAGGGAATCTAGTAAAAAATCCTGGTGTGATTATCCGGAAAAGCCCGCAAAATTAGCATGGGCAAAAAAATCGCCAGGAAAAAAAGTCCTGTTTGCTATTATTGCTCCCGCAAAATATATTCATGGGAGCAAATTGCCGAAAACGACAGGACATTATAAGGGACCCGGAGTCATCCGAGCGGAAAATTAGCTTTGTTCATAACAAAGCTCGTGATACTCCGGCACCCCTTCTTTTAAATCCTCAATATTACTTGAGGTTGCTGCATCCAAAATGGTGCGGCATTTTTTTAAATCAAAAAAACTTGATTATACTTTTTGCAAATTTATATATTAAATATACTTTACTATCTTTTCTGCCATGGAAACTATTCACGTCCACGACAAGATGCAGCAAAATTATAGTTACAAACTCACACAGCCTATGTGAGAAAATTTTGATCCAGAATTTCAACCACACCTGACCCCAAAACAGATGTTGGAGATATGAGTTTTTTGATGAAAATATATGACAGATTGTCAAGATGAATTTCCAGTAGACCGATGGGAAAATGCCAAGCTTTCCCCTTTCAAAAAAAATCCAAAGATCAATTTTTTTGGTGTAGATGCTTCTTTATCTCTGAAATATTGGCAAGAAAAATGACGAATTTATCACGAAGATCCTCGTGGTTGGTTTCAGCGATATTGTAGATATTATATGTGACGCAGATGCCCAGATGACACAAGACAAATCAAGAGACGAAAAGCTATAAAGAGACACTGGATGGCCTTAGTAAAAAATTGCCATTCTATGGATCGAGACTGCAGGACAAAGCAGAGACAAGCATTACTTCACCGAGCATATGATAGTAGAAAAATATAAGATATTTTTTATATTTGACTTTTGTATATACTTTACTATAAAAAAACAAGCAGCAATTGGGTTCATAGGGAGACTAATCGAAAACGTCCTTTGGGTTTACTTCTATTCTTGATAACTTAAACTAGATTAGTCTCCCTTACCAATACTGCTTATAGGCCTCACATAATATCTTATGTAGGTCTTTTTTTATTCAGAAATTAAATTGTTTTTATTATCTTCATAGATTTTTTGAATCTCTTCTGGTGTAGTATAATTTGGAAATAATGCCTGACCCATTGGTATTTCTATTTTTATTTTACTTGCGATTTTTTCATTGTTTTTCATTCGCCCTTTTACCAACCTTTCCTCATAATTGTTTTTTAGCATAATATTTTTTATTTCATCTTCGTTCATAATATAATATTGTCATTTTGGTTTTCTTCTATTGTTATCATACATTTTGTTTCCATCTTTTATAGCAAGAGCCATTTCCCAAGTCTCTTTATCATCCTTGTTTAGATAATAATATACATTGTTTACTACACAATCTATATTTTCTTTTTCTGACAATTCCAAAATCTTTTTATTTACTTTTTTCAATTCACTATCTTCACTTTCATCTTGTGCAATCATCTCCAAGTATACATTTTCTTTTCATATCTTTTCTTGTATCATGCTTAATATTTCCAATATCTTTTCATCTTTATCAGCATTTAAGACCATTTTACCAAGCCAAGATTTCTTTGATCACACAATAGCTATTAGATCTTTGTTGTATTTTTCAAGCATATTTATATCCAATTTTGGTTTTCCATTTATTCATTCTTGATTTGCATGTGATACTATTTTCATTAGACTTTTATATCCATCAATACTTTTTGCCAAAAGTACTATGTTTCCTACATTTTCAATCTTGTTGTATCAGTTTATATCTATCACAAAACCAAGCTCCGTACCAATGATTGGATTTATATCCAATTCTTTAGCAGCCTCATAAAAAGCAACAACTCAGTACATTCCACCAAAATCTGTCAAAGCAATATTTTTGTAACCGATCTCACCTGCTTTTTTTATAATTTGACTTGGTGTACCTATCGCCTCCAAAAATGAGAAAGTACTATGTCCATGTAGATGTGTATATTTCATATTATATATTCTAAATAAATATTTCTTTATACTTTATATATAAATATACAAAATTATTGCAATAATTAATTTTATTACAAAAATTAATTGCAAAAAAACAATCATTCTATATACAAATATTTGTAAGATTTATAAATATTATATTATCAAAAAATAATGAAAAGAATTTTCAAATACAAAATATTGTTTACTTTGTTGATTGTCAATTGTACATTGTCAATTATTTACGCTGCAGATCGAAATCTTCCCGACATAGATATTATTTCTCGTGCAGAACGATGAGTAGATGAGACCATGAGATTAGAGTCACATGAGAGATTTCAGTCTATTTTGCAATACAGAGAAAATTACAAAAAAGAAATGGAAGCTCTTAAGGATATAGATTTTGATACCTATTATCAAAAATATCAAGCTGACCAAGAGTCATCTTATCAATCCAAGATGGCAAATGATTATCTCAAAGACAATTATTTTGATGAAATTGATCTAGATTGGACCAATTATACTTATTGATGACAAGATCTTTGGCGACCAGAATACCACAAAGATAATAAGACTAAGATTATCGTCCATCATACAGCTTCCGACAATTCAGAGTTAAAAAATAAACAAGATGTTATAGAGTATTTATCTTGAGTTTTCTATTATCATACCCTCAAACATTGACGATGAGATATCGGATATAATTTTCTTATAGATCCATTTTGAAATATCTATGAAGGTAGAGCAGGAGGGGAGTGAGTAGTATGAGCACATGCCAAATGGAATAATACTCCAAGTATTTGAATTTCTCTTATTTGAAATTTTGATGTACAAGAACCCACGGTAGAAGCATTGGATTCTCTTATTAAATTATCCACAGCATTGACCAAAAAGTACAACATCAATCCAAAATCTAGAGTAGATTATCATAGAGATTCCAAGGAAGCTCCTTATATTTTGTCAGAAGAAAATTATTCTATAGCTGGTCACAGAGATGCTGGTATTACATCGTGTCCGGGTGACAATTTGTACAAATTATTGCCACAGATTAGGGATATAGTATCATCCAATTTACAATGAAAAACTCTAGCAAGTTCTTCGATATCTAGCTCTTCAACACAAACAAAGTCGAAGATAAACAACAAATTGACTTATGAATATTTCCAGTCTATCCAACACAAGATAATTCCAGTAATCAAAAGTATCAAAGATAAATATTTAAATGAATATTGAAAACCGTCTCCACAAAGTGATTTTTCAAAAATTAAATGAAATATAGATAAAATACAAGCAACAATATATCTTAATCAAGATATCAGTGTTTTACTTTATGAACTTACTCAAGAATATGATATATATGACTTGTCTTGCGATGGATGATGTGTATTTGTATTTGACAAAAATAGAATTGAAGCAGAAGAATGAAGTTTGCAAATATGAGATGAAATATCATTGACAATTTGACAAAATTTTTATAACACAGACAGAGTAGTTGTTTATTCCCAAAACGATCTTATAAATATTCAAAATTATGATAGAAAATCTTATGCAAACATACCACGAAATACTTTTCATGGTGCTATGATATTCAAAAAAGATTATATCAAAAATAAAGCTTGAGTAGAGGATTACAAGTATTTAGTTATTAACAAACTCCCATTCTCACAATACTTAAGATGAATTGTAGAGACAAATGATACAGAGTCTTTGACAAAAAATAAAGTCATGTCTTTGTTAGCCAAGTCTTATGCATTATTTTATATGCATCCAGAAAATATTCACCCAAATATTCCAGATACAGCAACATACAATGCTGTAGATGATCCAGATATTTTCCAAAAGTATATATGAGCTGGTCTTGAAAATACTCTTACAAAACGATATCAAGCACTAGATTCTACACAAGATCAGATTTTGTTGTATCAAAATATTGTACCAATTTTACCATATTTTTCATGTTCTGCATGATTTACTTATTCAGCTAGTGAGAAACGATGATGGTCAGACACCCCATATCTCAAATCAAAGTTTGACATATGAATATGTAAAGACAAAGATTTCTCATGACACTGAGTTTGACTGAGTTGACTATGAGCTGAAAGACGATCAAAGTTTTGACGATCTTGTCAAGATATACTCAATTATTATTACCCTTGAATTCAAATCGAAAATCTATAGTAATCATTAATCCTTTTATCAATTATTTCTTGGTTTTGTTAGATATTTTAAAAAAGATATATCCGCAAAAAAAGAATCAAGCCGTAGATTCTATACTTAGAACTCACGAAAAAGAATGATTCGTAGTATCAAATTTCATATATTTTGCTATTATCAAAATTCAAAAATTATTTGAATCAGATAAATCTAAAAAAACAACCAGACAAAAAGAATATAAAAAATCTATAATGAAGTGACATTTTCTTTTGCCAGATGGTATAGCATTGCAATTATTTTACAACATCTTGAGTAAAAAATATTCTTTACCAACAGCTCAACTTCCAAATCTTAATGGTACTGATTTTGTGCCATATTTTTTGGATGAGATCAAAAAAAGATATTGATCACAAAAAATATGTCTATACCTATATTGAACTAAGCCTGATATTATATGAGAAACCAAAAAAGCTTTTGAATTTAAATGATTTAATGTAATTTACACACAAGATTGATACTCAGAATTAGATCGAGACAAAGTAGAAAAGCAAAAAAGTAAATATCAAGATACTTTAGACATATTACTTGTAGCTAGATCTACACCAGACAATCCAATACAAGAGTTACGAACTATGAAAAATCGAAGTAAAATAAAAAATAATAGTTTTTTTGTCTTCAATGTTTGATGACTATTTGATTTTTTAGCATCAGAGGTTCAGGATAAGACAGTCAAAAAATTTACACAAAAAAGAGCCCCAAAGATTGTTAGAAAAATTAAACTTGAGCGATTGTGGAGAGTTATCACAGACCCAAAGAGGAATTATCAAAAAGTAAAAAATAGTTTTTCTGTTTTCCCCTATATTTTTAAGTATTTGCTATTGAAAAAAGATTAGATTTTTGTACTTATAAAACAACGAGTCCTTTTTTTAGTTGATTTCATCTACAAAAAATATGCAAGTTAGAGAGAAAAAACAAAACTATCTAGCCAATAATCAATGATTTTCTTTCAAAGAAAAATTGGCCAATAATGTTCAGATTAATTCATATGTAGTTTTTGAGACAGAAAAATTTCTTGAATATCAAAAAGATTTGATACAAGATTTTTTAGCTGACCTAATAGACAAGATAAATACAGAAATATATGATGAAACTGAAATTAAAAATAATTTGGAAGAAGGGCTACAATGACTCAATGTAAAATTAAAATTATTTGCAGATAAAGTATCTGACATAAAACATTTTCCCATAAAGTGATATATACAAATTATAGCTGGCAGCATGATTATTGCTTCTATGATATGAGATGTATCAATTATGATTTTTAGAGACAAAAAATTATATTATCAATTGCATAATTGAGTAAGTAAGAGAGCAAAGATAGATACTTTTTCAGATTTTGTAGAATGAGATGTAGAATCTGGAGACGAGATTGTATATACAGGTACTAAGGTATCAGATGTTATAGATCAATGAGATATCAAAGAAATGGAATCAATATTACAATGAGATGAGACTTCTTTGTGAGATTTTTTAGAACAAGCATTACTTAGTAGAGTTGACAAGGAAAATATATGAATGATGGCTACTTATTGTGTACATGGTAATATAAAAAATCTAGAAAATCAATCTAATATATCAAAATGAATATCAGGTATAAAATGATTAAATATCAAGTGAAATCGAGCCAAAAAAATTCTCAAAAATAAATATTATGTTACTATTGTAATATTGAGCTTGATTATATTATTTATGTTGTATAGTGTCTTATCACAACTTCTAAATACATCTAGTCAAAATGTCTTTACTACGGCTTCTGGTACTGTAATAGATATTACTATTGAAGATATCAAAAAAGATATATATATGTTCCAACAAATGGATCCAACATCTGATCAAAAATGAGTTAAGTACAATGAAATAGTAGAAAAATTAAATATATTAGAAGACAAGTGAAGACGATTAGAAGATGTGGAAAATTTAAAATGAATCATTCAAAATGATTATTACAAATGATTTAATATTATTAGACTAGAAGAACTTTCTCAGTTAGACGATCCTGCTACTTGAATTACTACAAGATTGATATCTCTAAATGATACTGAAAAATCTAAAATATGAGATGGACTTACAATAAAATACTCAAGATGAGTTAATATATGAGGTTCTCAATGAGCATTAATATGAGCAGTAAACGATGGCTCTAGATGAGCGTTGATAGAATATGATATAGAAGAAAATATTCAATCTTGTTCTGATAATCTTTTGAGAGATGGTCTTTATTGTTATACACCAAATGGTCGTATCTTTTCTGTGACAAAAGTAGGTATAGAGCCAGTTACTACAGCAGACTTATGATGATTCCCAGATACAATATGATGAATTGGAGTATATTGAAAAGCTAATTTATATGTGTTTCAACCAAATCTAAATAGCTCTCTTAGTGGTACTTTCGTTACTAGATATAGAAATACAGTATGATCACAAATAGCTTATCAAGAATGACAAAATTATCAAATAACTCCTGGTTATGATACTGGTATGGATTTAGAATGAGATTTTTCTAGCATAGCTATTGATTCTACTTTCCTTACCTGGAAATGAGATAAATTGTATCAATTTCGAAGACCTGGTTATGGTTCTTTATTAGATGTTCGTGAAGTTAGATTGATGTGATGAGATCAGACCACAAGCAAATATTCAGAAGATGTGAAAGTGATATCGCATTTAAATTCAAAATATGTTTATCTTTTTGATAAAATAAACCAAACATTTACAATCTATACATCTAAACCACTAAAGACCAACGATCAATACAATACTCAGTATGATTTATATTATTTGTTTAGTTTCAAATTTGATCTTTCAAGTGAAGAAGTTTTAGATATATCTGTACCAGAAGATACTGGTAATAGACCAGAGATGTATATACTAACCAATGAATGAGTAAATAAAGTCAATTTGTATGAGTACATCGATAGTATCGTCAATGATGAAGCCTTAAAAGCCATTAGTAGTTCCAATCTAGAATAAGATACAAAAATTACAAAATACAAAGTCTCGAATCCAGTTTTGAGACTTTTTTAATTGAAAAGAAATACTAAATTAATATATATGATTGTTAGTTGTAAATTTTACATTGTTAATTGAATAAAGTGGATTCAAAGACTCTCAGAAAAAAACGAAAAGATTTTCGAGAAAAAAATAATCACAAGCATTTGCCAGAAGTTCCTTTGATTGCATCCAAGGAAAGTACAGCAATGTTTAATGTTGCCTGAATGCAGCAGCTCATACCATATTTAGCATGAAAACCACACCCACTTTGAAAAAGACTTTACAATATACAAAAATGTGTAAGGACTGTGGATATAGATGAGGTATGAGATAGTTCTCATCTGACATTATTTGAGATGATGTGAAATTGGTCACTTGGAGATTATTTTAAAAAAGAATCTATACAATATTCTTACGATTTTTTGGTAAATGAACTTTGATTTGATCCAAAAAAATTGGCTATTACAGTTTTTGAATGAGATAAAGATGCATCCAAAGATTCTGAATCTGTAAAATATCGACAGGAGCTTTGAATACCCCTGGACAAGATATCTTTTATGTGAGCAGAGAACAATCGACGAAGTCCAGGCCCTGTATGACCTTGCGGTACAGATACAGAGATTTTTTATCGAACATGAGAATGATACCCATCATCAGAAGACAATGTAAAAAGAGATGAAAGTGAGCGAGTGGAGATACGAAACAATGTATTTATGGAATACTATCGTGATGAAAATTGAAAACTCACAAAACTAAAAAATCAAAATGTAGACACTGGTATGGGATTTGAGAGAATGTGTATGGTTTTACAAAATAAAAATACAATATTTGAGACAGATATTTTTCAGCCGATTATAGATATTTTACAAAAACATATTGGCTTAAAGTATGATTCAAATCAAAAAAGATTTAGAATAATTGCAGACCATCTAAAGACCTCAATATTGCTATTAAATGATTGAGTAATACAATCAAATATATGATCTGGCTATGTACTTAGGATGATAATAAGGAGAATGTACTACAATTTAATATTGCTCAAAGATATTTCAGATAAAGACTTTCAAAAAATTATATCTGAGATTGTAGAATTTTTATCGACAGAATATTCAATCAAACAAAAAGAAATACAAAATTCTTTGTTGGAGGAAATTGCAATTTTCAAAAAAACCATATCAAAAGGAATCAAAGAATTAGAATCTATGTTGAGTAAAAATACAGATAAGTTATTATCTTGAAAAGATGTATTTTTCTTATATGATACTTGTGGTTTCCCAATTGAGCTTACCAAAGAAATTTGTTTGGAAAGATGAATAAAAGTAGACGAAGAATGATTTCAGAAAGAACTAGAAAATCAAAAAGAAAGATCACGTAAATCATCTAAATTCAACTCAAATGTAGACCGGTCTAAATATCTAGAATGAATACCACAAACTGAATTTATTTGATATAATTTAGACTGAGAAAAACAATCAAAACTACTCAAGGACTTTGAGCTTGATTGACAAAGAGTTCTTATATTTGACAAAACGCCTTTTTATGCTGAATCTGGAGGCCAAAAATGAGACAGCTGAGAGATAGAAATAGACGATTGAGAAATAGTAAAAATCAGAGATGTACAAAAATATGAATGAGTATTTCTACATTTAGTAGGATAAGTATACCTTTACTCGGACGGAAATTTTTATATAACAAATAAAACAATAAGCATGAATAAATACAATTCAGCATTCAAAGCTTATGACATTAGATGAATTTTTGGACAAAATATTGATAAGACATTGTTTTATAATCTTGGTAGAGGAGTAGGGAAGTATATTTTAGAGCATTTTTGAAAAGATTGAAAGTTCATATTTGGCTGA
Source organism: Candidatus Absconditabacterales bacterium (assembly GCA_035446765.1). Classification (GTDB taxonomy): domain Bacteria; phylum Patescibacteriota; class Gracilibacteria; order Absconditabacterales; family Absconditicoccaceae; genus JALOAF01. Next base: position 4,572 of record DAOTFU010000014.1, on the reverse strand, counting down.
GATGGTAGATTGGCCAACAATGATTTGATATCTTATTTTTTATTTTGAATGATGGAGGGTGGTTATTCAAATTTTGTATCAGCATGATTTGATCCAAATATTCAAGAAGATAGTAAGTGATATTTATTTGGTGTATCTAGCACTTCTACAAACTATTACCTCAACTACAAAGAATTTGATTTATGAGCTAATTTTACAGCATCTCACAATACTGCCGAATACGCTTGAGTAAAGATATTCGACAAAAATAGCTCTTTACTTTCTACAGATCTACTAAAAAGCTTGATAGATGAGTACAGAGAAATTGATCTCACAGACCAGCAAATACAGTCAGTAGTAGACTTAACCAGAGAAAATACATCAAAAATAAACTTATCACAAAAAATACAAGACAGAAAGAGTACTTTTAATTCCACATTCTGAACTCTGAATTCTGAACTTAAAGTTGTGGTTGATTTTTCAAATTGAGCTTGATGTGCTTATGAGAAATATTTTTTAAAAAATATCCAAGAAAATTCCAATATAGAGTTTATTTTTATCAATGAAGACATAGATAGTACTTTTTCCAATCATGAATCTGACACTAGCCAAATTTATAATTATGATCAACTAACTGATGCTGTTCTCAAAAATAATGCAGATTTTGGTGTTATGTTTGACGGTGATGTAGATAGGATATGAATGGTGGATGAAAAATGAGAATTCATATCGGGGGATATTATCATAGCGTTAATTATAAATTGATTATTTAAGGATTGAAAAGAAAAAAGATGAGTAACAGTAGATCTTATGTGCACAAAAGCCCTATTTGATATAGCCAAAAAAGCTTGAGTATCTCACACAGAATCTAGGGTTTGATATAAATTTGTAAAGCAAGTAGCTATCGAAAACAATTCTTGCTTATGAGGTGAGATTAGTTGACACATACTTTTTGCTCAAAATTGATATTTTGAAAATCCGATATTAGCATTGTATTATATTTGCAAAGAATTAGATTGAAGCAACAAAAAGATCTCAGATCTAGCTTGAGATTTACACCCATATTATAAAGCTCCTCAAACTAAATATGAGGTAGAAGATGGGGATTGAGTTATTGATAAAATTGAAGAAACCTATTCAAATTACGATATTTCAAAATTAGATTGAATCAAAGTTAGTTGAGATAATTTTTGGTTTGTAGTGAGAAAGTCCAATACAGAACCAATCATAAGGTTTTGTATAGAAGCAGATAATCAGCAAATTCGAAAAAATGAATTTGAAAAAATCAAAAATATATTGATTTAGTTTCATATTTTTATTTTATTCTCCTTCTACTAAATTCATTTTTGGGAAATAACTATATACTATATTATAAAATGCTCAGACTACTTTGTCCAATCATTTTTCTTGATCTAGCATTTTCTCTGTTAAGATTCCTTCATATTTAAATATTTCATTTTCTACTTTTTTTCCAAGCTTTTGAAATTCCTTTGTTTGTGCAAAGTTTTCATTGCAGTTCATATCTCTAAACTTCCAAAAATCATCTTCATATACTTCAAAATATCTTCTAAACAATTCTCATCATTTAGTCTTATATGATTTTATTTTTTCTACTATACATTCATCTATTATTTTTTCTATTTCTTTTTTATTTTCCTGATCTAAGTTTTTAAATATTGGTCAAAATGTTTTATGGTTTTCTAGATCTACCATAAAAGGAAAATATCATTTATCCTCCAAAAAATTGTTTATAATATTACAGATTTGTTCTTTTTCTTGTTCACTCATTTTAAACTATAAAATTATTTTCTAAAAATAAATTAGAGTATTTCTACTCCATTTACAAAATATCATCAATTAAAATCATCTTTTTTGATCTTACCCACGATATTTATTTCTTTTTCTTTTTCAATATTTTTTATCATATCACCTTTTCACCAAAACAAGAATTTAATCTTATTGTCTCCAAAATTTCAGTGTATCTTCATGTGTCAGCTTCCATTTTTCCCTACTTTTTCTACCTTTTCTACCCCAACTTTTTCAAACAAAAAGTTTGGTTCACTGTTTCATTCACCAAAAGGAGCTAATTTTTGTAGTTCTTGTATCAAATCATAATTCCACTCATTATCAAATATCTTAGTATCTATATGTAGTGTTTTTTCTAAGTCTTCATCTTTTATATACTCATTGCAGTGCTGGATTATTTTGTCTTTAAATTCTTCTAATTTATCAAGTTTTATGGTTAGTCATCCAGCATGCTTGTGTCACCCAAATCTTTCTAGTAGATTTTCATACTTTTGCAACATAGCTACTATATCAAAATAATCTGGTCACCTTAGACTTGCTACTGCATGTCATTTGTCTTTATCAATTTTAAATACCACACTTGGTTTGTGATATTTTTCAGTAAGTTTACCAGACACAATACCCACTATTCATTCATGGAAGTCTTCACTTTCTGATATGATTATCTTTTGTTCTAAATCTAGACTTTCTTCAGATTTTTTAAATGCTTCTTCTTGTAGTTTTTTTCTATCCGCATTTATTTCATCAATTCTTTTTAGCGCTTCAAGCTGTTTTTCTCAAGTGAAAAGCAACATTTTTAGACTATTGTATGGGCTATCTATCCTTCATCAAGCATTGATTCTTGGTCCAATCACAAAACCTATATGAAATGTATCTACTTCCTTTAAATTGAGATAATTTAATAGTCATTTTAGAGCAGTTGACATACCTTCACGACCATTATTCATCAATTCTAATCACCTTTTTACTATCAATCTATTTTCATTTACCAATGGTACAATATCTGCTACAGTACCTATAGCCGCTATTGGCAAAAAATAATTAAATATTTTATTTTTTTCATTTATATTAAAAATATTTGTAGCATCCAATAAGGCGCATATCATTTTAAATACAACTCATACGCCAGCTAAATACTTAAATCTATATTTTTCTGATACTATTGGATTTATCACAGCTACAGCATCTGGCAATTCTTCCAAATTTTTATGATGATCGGTTATAATTACATCTATTCATATTTTTTTTGCATATTTTACTTCTCATATACTTGTGATCCCATTATCTACCGTGATCACCAAATCAACTCATTTTTCTTTGATTTCATCCAAATGTTTGTTTTTCATCCCATAACCATCTTTTATCCTATCTGGATACATTATGCTAACATATTTATAATTTAGATATTTGGTAAAAAATTTATATAATATAAAACTAGATGTCACACCATCTACATCATAATCACCAAATATCATTATTTTTTCTTTGTTTTTTATAGCATTCAATATCCTATCTACTCATTTTTTCATATCATTTAGATTTCGTGGATTAAGCCAATAATCTTTTAATTTTGGGTCCAAAAAATTAGTGATATTATCGCTAATACCCCTAATTTTCAATAATCTATCTATTAGACTCAATTCTTTGTCTTCACACAATACCTTGTATTTCACTCTACTTAGTTTAAAGTTTATAAAGTTATCAAGTTATCAAGTTTATGGCTCAAAACAACTTTGAACTTTAAAACTTTCAACTTTTAACTGATTTTTACAACTCGTAAAAATCTTGGTCTCTTTTTTCTTTTTTCATCTCATCAAATATTATTTTTTCTTCCTCACTCAAACTATCATAATCCAAAAATCACAATTCAATTAAATCATCTCTCAGATTTGATTCTTTTTTTAGATTATCCTTGTCTTTTATTTTTTGAAGTTCATCTTCATCTACTATTTGAAAGTCAGCCTCTCAAATTATATTTTCTTCTGTCATTTTCTTTCGTAATATAATTTTTAAACTTTTGACTATTATTCGATTATTTTATCAATCAATCCATATTTTTTAGCCTCTTCTGGTGTCATCCAATTGTTTCTCTCCATATCTTTTTCTACTTTTTCAGTTTTTTGCCCAGTTTGTTTGGCCATTATATCAATAAACATCTTTTTTACTTTCATCATCTCAGCAGCCTCGATTTGTATATCTGTAGCTTGACCTGTGATTCAACCACCACTTACCAATGGTTGGTGTATCATTACTTTACTATGAGGTAGAGCATATCTTTTTCATTTTGTACCTCCAGCAAGGAAAATTGATCCCATAGAAGCAGCCAATCCAGTAGCTATAGTGACTACATCACATTTGATATATTGCATAGTATCATAGATTGCCATACCACTATAAACTTCTCCACCAGGAGTGTTTATGTACATGATTATATCTTTATCAGGATCTTTCTTTTCCAAATACAATAGTTGAGCTACTACAGTATTTACTACATTGGAGTCTATTGCTTGTCATACAAAGATTATCCTATCTTCTAGCAATCTAGAATAAATATCGTAAGCTCTTTCTCCTGATTTACTCTTTTCAATTACGCTTGGCACCAAAGTCATTTAAGTTTTTGTTTAAAAAATTAAAAAAACATTTTTTATGCTAAATTCAAGATAATATTTTTATTTTTAAAATCAAATAGAAATCAAAACAAAATTCTCTCCAAAAATTTGACAGAAATTTTTTTTGGAATATAATTATAACATACAATTTATATATATATATATCAATTAAAAAATG
>DAOTFU010000013.1:0-25064 GCA_035446765.1 Candidatus Absconditabacterales bacterium | reverse complement strand
GCTAGTGACTGTAATAGTGGTGTATCATTGGTATATACATGATCTACATGAGATGTGGCATCTTATAGTGGTACAATGGATTTAAATGATAAATATGTATGTATATATGCACAAGATGACACAAACGACCAAATAAGTACATGACTAAGCAATCAAATAAAAATATCTGATATGGAATTTGTAGATGATGTATCTACTGGACCAGTATACTTTGACACCATAAATATCAATTTTCAAAATGTATACAACTATGGATACAAGCGAGTAAGTACTGGTAGTGAGTGTACCGGTGGTACTACTGGATTTAATACTTATACTGGAGCTATATACATCAATAGTGATGTAAGTTACAATAATAAATATGTATGTGCTTATGGAGAAGATATTACTGGTAGCGGAAGATATATAATGTCTAGTAATGATATGAATATAAGCGACTATGGTGATACTGTAAACTTTTTGGATGATGTGGAAGATGAACGAGTGACTGGTGATACAATCAGTGTATACTTTTCTGGAGCTATCACATTTGACCAAAAGAAATATAAACGAGTAAGTAATATGACTGAATGTAGTAATACTGGTGGTATGGTAGATTGGACTGGGTCTATCACAGTCACTGATGATGCAGACAATGGAAAATATTTCTGTCTTTATTCGCGTGAATTGACTGGAGCTGTAGAAAATTATCTACTATCAAGCAGCACATTGAGTATAGATATCACAGATCCTACTACTCCTACTATCACATCACCTAGCAATGGAGATGACATATATTTCTTGATGCTGGAATTTATAGGAGCTAGTGATAGTGAATCTGGTATCACATGATTTGAATATGAGATAGCGGAGAACGCAACATTTTTGGATATAGTAGTAGATGATACATATTATACTACAAGCACATGATTTGTGCCAGATTTTGATGAAGATGCTGGTAGCTATGCCATCAGGATAAAATCTGTAGATGCTGTAGGAAATAAAAGTGATCGAAGTAATATAGTAGAATTTGATTATCTAGATTTAAACAATTTTGAATTTGAAGATGTGGAAGACGCTGAATTGGAAGAGACTTATGAATCAAACGAAATCACTATGTGATGATTGGATACAAATGAAACAATCATGGCTGCTGTATCTACTGGAGTACTATTTAGAAACTGAGTAGAATACTGAACTAGTACTTTGGTACAAAATAATGATTTGATATCTATAGAGATGTTTAGTAGCGATGAATATGATGAAACAGTAGAGACAGAGCTGACTATAGCAAATAGGACAATACCTTGGAAAATTACAACAATGGATGAAGATGAAGATCTGGATTGTGATTTGAGCAATGGTCAAAAATTGGCTGTAGCTGCTATATTCAACTCAATACTGGATACTTACACTAATGAGAGCGAATTATCTGCTTTCTTGGTAGTGATGCAAAGTATGCTAGAAGACAATATTGATCTATCTCAATGAAATGAAGATGCTTGTAATATGGACTATTTGCTTGAACTAATCACAGATTATCTAGATGATGAGTTGGATGGATATCAGGATGGAAGCACACATATAGCTCCAAACTGTAAAGAATATACTATAGAGTATAGCAGCTCAAAAGAAGCTTATTATTCACCAAATATGATGGTAAGGACTTATTTTGGATCTAGAGATGAATTGGAAAAATTCTTGGATAGCAAAAATCCTGGAGATTGTCATATCAATACATATGGAAACGATATGTCTTATGACAACACAGATCCAAACAGACATATAGCTCCAAATGGAAAAGTTTATGATATAGAGTCTAGTGATATTGGATATACTTCTCCAGATTTTAATAGTACAAAATACTTTGCTACTATCTTGGAATTGAGAGCTTACATAGATAGAAACAATCCTGCTGTGATAGTATGGGATCACCAAGTAGACGTAGATTTTGAACCAACTATACACACCGCTCCAAATGGTAAAACATATAAAATCTACAAAACAAATAGAGGTTATATGTCATATAAACTAATGAATGTAAGGTACTACTCTACGCTACAGGAACTTAAAAGCTATATAGATAGAAACAATGGTTAAAAAATATTTTAATAAATAATAAAATACAAAAAATGATAAGTATGGATAGAATACAAAGACAAGATGAAAACATAGCAAGAGCTATAGATTTCAAAAATGCAACTGATAGCACAAATCTTAGTAAAAAACATCCTCATGGATATTTGCCAACTGATCTGTGAATGGCAAAACACTTTTTGTGAGATAGGGTAAAAGCAGATGTATATGCTGGACTGTCAAATCCATTTATGGAAACATATATGAAAGAATGACAAAATTATAATTATAATCACAAAGATATAATGGATGCATTGGCTTATATGCGTGCATTGTCTGTAATAAGAGATGTGGATTCGGATGTATTCAAAAAAATATATCTAAAAAAGAAAAATAGTGTAAGAAACGAAGATATGACAGACCAAGAAGCAATCAAAGAAATCAATGATATTCTTAAAAATCTGGATGCGGATGAGATAGAATGAAATAAAAATCTACAATCGTATCTAATGAAATGCAGAAAATCTCTTGTATCTTATCAAGTAGATCCAAATGATGAAAAAAGATTTACAAATAAAGATGCAAAAGATAAATTTAAGACAAAAATAAATAAATATTCTATTGAAGATATTACTTTCAATAAACTGTCTTTGATGATATTGAGAGATTATTTTCAAGCGTTCTTTGAAGAAAACAAAAAAGACTTGTGATGGGACAACTTTAAAGTAAAAATTGCAAATAATTATGACAATTTTATGGGTTGAAGCCACTTGATAGTTTGGTTTAGAGATACAGAAAATGGTGAAGAAAAAAACTTTGTTTTGCACATAAATACTCAATGAGCAAACAAAAAAATGCCATCAGAAATTATACCTTATGACTATTCTAGCTCATTAAATACTACTGGTAAAGGAAAACCTATCCATATGAGTATGAAGACATTGGATTGGGGGAACAAAGAATTATTTTATAAATTTATATGAAATTCAATCGATAAAATTAAAATTGAGTGAGAATTGAGTAAAGATAGCGTAAAAGAAGCATTTGAAAGTGCTGCAGAAAATCATAGCACAGAACACATAAAAAAGAAAATAATCGAATTACTATCTGAAAAATCAGATATAGCAGCTTAAAAAGCAAAATTTTAAATATTAAAAATCACAAGATGATAGACAAAGAAATCATAAAAAATGAAGAAGATAATGGTAATGTAGTAGACACAGATAATGTAGAAGACCAAAGATTGTCTGATGATCAGGCAAGAAGGATATCTGAAGCATTGAAAAAAATAGAAGAAAGAACCAAAAAATGAGAAGAAAGTGGCTCAGAAAAAAAATAATAAACAAAAATAAACTATAATCAAAAAACTTGATCTCCAATAGGTTGAGTTTTTTTTAGTTTATATAATATTCATCATTTTCTCGTTTGTATGGATTGAGTTGAATATACTCTATTATTCTATTCATATCTTCTTCATTACGAATAATATGATCATAAAATGATTTTTGTCGCTGGAAATTTTTGAGTCACAATTTGTTTCTTATTTGTTTTCAAGTTGTCTATTTAAATCCTTTAATAATGTTTGATAATTCATTTGTAGGGGAATATATTATCTTCCCAACCTTATTAGACGGGAGGTTGATAACCTCCCCTACATTATTAATTATAATGATTCAATGTAAATGATTGGGCATAATTACAAAATCTCACAAAAAAACATTTTGATGAATTTTTGGTATATGTAACCAATATTCTTTTATTACTTTCCCACAATTATTTAAAATTATCTCATCTCCAACGACATCTCAAAATACCTTCTTGTGATCTTTCACATTTATAGTTACAAAAAAATATCCAGAGTCATAATGGAAAGAGTCTAGTCTATTCTTTTTGCGATTTTTCATAGTATTTTATCTTTTGTAAACTTGGATTTCTCGTTTACCTTTTGGTAGACTGTCTCACAAAATCCAAGGATTTAATTCCTTAATTTCTTTGAAAGTATATCATTGTTTGTTTGCTCGTTTGATTAGATCTTTAGTCTCTCACAATTTGATAGTATCTGTAGCCAAAGGCTTATATGATTGAAAATCCTGCATATCTATATAATCTGAAATGTTTGAAACTATGTATTTGTATGCTATAGTCTCAAAATATCTAGATTCTATATCTTTTGGCAAATATAAATTGGCTCGAATTTTTTGGTTTTGTGACATCATAGTTTTTTGTAACTCCTCTCCTCACATCAAATATCACAACAATACAAGATGATTATCTTCAAATGTATTGTATAGGTCCTGTAAGTAGAATACACTAAGATTTGACGATTTTTGTAAATCTAGACTCTCATCTATATATTTGTCTTGTACCAATCAATAATGGTTTACGGCCTCCATATTTATATCAAATACTGGATTTTCAAACTCATTTAAAAACATAAGATATTGAAAATCTGTGTGTAATCATGCTTTTTTTAGTTTGTCTTGAAAATCTGGCAAATAAATCAGACTTTTTTTGTATATATTGGCCAGCTTATTTGGATTGGAAACAATATCTGCTATTGCGTGATCAAGATGAGATTGAAAATAATAATCACCAGATCATAAGTCAAAATCTTGATCAAAAAATGAGAAAACTTCCTGTATATCATTGTGACTTTTTTGCGCCATATTTTGTACTATAGAATTGTTGTTTTCGTGATTTTGTCTTGGTAAAAAGAACTGTAAGGCTATAAGCAATACCAAAAATCAGATAATAATATATCTAGATATCATATTTTTTCATTTATAATATTGTTTTGCTTCTTTTTTAAACTCCTCTACTTTTACTTTTGCTTTGTTGGGCATAGTATCATTTTTAGATGATAAAGTAATTATTTTGTATCTATATACATTTTTTTTGCAAGAAAAAAGTGTGGCATGTAAATACAAAACCACACTCTACTATAAGAAAAGCAACAATTCTAACAAAGATAAAATAATAAATTTTTGGAATAATATCTTTGTGTGATCCAAGCTTTTCCTAATACAAGCAGACTCTTGGTCTGCCCATCTCATAGCAATTATAAAGTTTGCTATGAAAAACAATAAAATCACAATAAAATATAACATAATTTTATATTACATATTTATAGATATAAGTCAATATCTGTTTGGAAAAACTTGCCTTCATTTTGAGATAAATATAAATATATTAAATTATATCAACTTTGAGTCAACTTTTAACTTTTCACTTTTGGTTAAAAATGAGAATACCTATCGGAATTTCCAACAGACATATACACTTATCTATGGAAGATGCCAATACATTATTTGGCAAAGATTATAATTTTGAAAAAATGAAAGATATTTCTCAGCCTGGACAATATGCCTGTCAAGAAACAGTAACAATTAAATGACCAAAATGAGAGATCAAAAATGTAAGAGTTTTGCTGCCATTTAGAAAACATAGTCAAGTGGAGATACTCAGATCAGACAATTATATTTTGTGAATAAATGCACCAATTAGATTGTCTGGAGATCTCAAAAGAAGTGAAAGATTGACTGTAATAGGACCAAAATGAAAAATAGATCTGATAAATGGTGTAATAGTAGCCAAAAGACACTTGCACATCACAGTAGCAGAAGCCAAAGAAATGAAATTGAAAGACTGACAAAATATATCTATAAAAACACATGGGGAAAGGTGACTAGTTTTTGAAAATGTAGTAGTAAGAGCAAAAGACGATTATACTCTAGATTTTCATATAGATATAGATGAAGCAAATGCTGCAGGACTAAATCCTGGAGACTGGGGAGAAATTATTTCAATGAACAATTAACAGTGAACAATTAGCAATTAACAATATACAAAAAGAATTTTAAATATTCAATAGTATTAGATGAATAATGATATAAAAGATAGAAGCTTAGTCTTTGGAATTGAAATAGCAAAATACTATCTTAGTTTAAAAGAAAAGAAGTATTATGAAATTGCTTCACAGCTATTTAGGAGTGGTACAAGTATATGAGCTAATATAGCTGAAGCTAAAAATAGTCCATCTAAAAAAGATTTTATAAACAAGTTACACATATCATTAAAAGAGGGCGATGAAACATTGTATCGACTAGAAATATTAGAAAAATGATTTGGAGAAGATACAAAACTATTGAAAAATGAATGCAAAGAGATAGTCAAGATACTAGTAACAATTATCAAAAAAACAAAAAACAATCAACAATAATTTGTTAATTGTTATTTGTAAATTGTTCATTGAAATTACATTTCGTCTGGTGATTCTATTCACAATATTTTTAGACCATTTGAAATTACTTGTCTGATACAAAAAACTAGAGCTAAACTAGAATTATTTTCTGTGATTTTTTTGTCTGTATTGTTGTAGTAAGAATTGAATAGTTTGGATAAATCTAACAAGTATCTTGCTACATAATTTGGCCTAAACTCCTCTGCTGCTTTTGATACATAGTCGCTAAATTGTGCTAAATGTATTAAAAGATTTTTTTCGTATTTATCAAAAAGATTATTGAAATTTATATTTTGTATATCTAATTTTCATTTTTTCAAAAGACTACTACATCTAGCATGAGTATATTGTATATAAGGTCATGTCTCTCACTCAAATGACAATGCCTCATTTGGATCAAATAATATTTTCTTGCTAGCATCTGGCAAAAGCATATCAAATTTCATAGCTCAAAATGCAACTTGATTGGTAATCAACTCTTTTTGATCTGATGGTATATTTCTATCATGAATCATTTTGTCTGCTTCTTGCAACAATTGATCACGAAGTTGTGTATAAAGTATTACATTTCATCCACGAGAAGACATTTTTCAGTCCTTAAGATCTACTAGACCATATGAAATATGTTGCAATGCATCGTGTGGAAATCACATTATTTCTAAAGTCTTAAATAGTTGCCTAAAATGATGTTCTTGTTCTGAGCCAACTATATAAAGCGATTTTTGGTAATTTGGGAAATCCTTTTGTTTGAGGTATGCAAGTCATATATCTTTGGTAGAATATAATGATGCTCATGTAGATTTTAATAACAAAAATATTCATAATTTATATTCTTCTAGATCCATAATAATTGATCATCACTCACCTATCTGAGCAACTCAAGAATCTAATAATTCTTTTACTTTTTGTATTCATGGTTTTTCTACATCACTTTCATAATACCATTTTTGGATATCACATCAAAGCTCATCAAATATCGCTTCGAAATCTTGGATACATTTTGTACGCGTATCTTGCCATATCTTGTTTAGTTCTGTGTCTCCATCCTCTAGTTTCTTTTGTAATTTTTGTATTTGTGGTTTGTAACTTTCTGGATCTTCATCTACTTTTTTGGTAGCATCAGAATAAATTTTTCATGCTCGTTCTATAAACGTTTCAACGCTTAAACGATTCAACGTTTCAGAGCTATAAGGCTCTGAAAAATTAATATAATATCGAATCCATTTGGCTACATGAGCTCAGATATCTCATAGATACGAAACCCTATGTACATCATATCCAGCTCGTTCTAGACAAGAGCTAACAGCCTCTCATACCAAAGCATTTCTCAAATGTCATATATGAAAAGCTTTGTGAGTATTTGGCTGTCGTCACTCCAATACTATTTCAATATCTTTGTCTGGTAACTTTCAATAACTTTTTCCTTGATCTTGAATATTTTCAAACAAATTTTGGAAAAGTTCAAAATCTGATACAATATAATTGATATATGGTCAGACTTCAATTATCTTTGGATCATCTATCTCTCATACTATATCTTGTGCTATCTGATTTGGTGATTTTTTGAATTCTTTTGAAAGCCTAAAGCAAGGAAATCATAAATCTCCATCGATGTTTGATGGTACTATCTCAATATTTGAAATAATTTGATCTGTGTCTAAATCTAGACTAGTATTGCTAAGTATTTGAGCAAAATCATTTTTGTAGTTTTGTAACATATTTGTGTAGAAAATATTAAACAAGATATTTGTAAGGATGTGTAGATATTTTTCAATAATTAATACAAGATAAGAAAAAAGCCTCCCAAAATATAGAAGACTTTTTTATAGATGTTGTTTGTGGCACAACAAACAATTATAAGCAAAATACTAACTATAATGTTTGTCATGACCTCCCTAGCAGGAGGACTTTAGCATTCTTGTGCAACATAAATATAATAATCTCTATATAAATTACAAATTATTTGCTAAAATATCATCATACTTGCAAAAAAGATGTAAATATTTATATATTTTTTAGTTTAAATAATTTAATAAAAAATATGAATTTGAAAAAAAATCGAGAAGACAGATGATTTTTGTATCAGTTTACTAACGAAAAACTTTTTGAGGAATATGAAAAATGATGAAAAAGTTTTTATTTGTGAATAGATCCCAGTGCAAATTCTTTGCAGTTGGGTAATCTTTGCGCTATGATGGCTGCAGTAAACTTAATGAAATATGGCAACAAATGCTATTTTTTGGTATGAGGCGCGACATGAATGATTGGAGATCCTAGCGGTAAAGATGCAGAGAGAAATTTTTTGGATGAAGAAACTTTAAGACAAAATCAAAAAAACATATTTGATCAAATAGTAAAGTTTTTGAATAACTTAAAAGATAATTATGGCATAAATTTTGAATATGAAATGGTGAATAATTACGATTTTTATAAATGAATGTGATATTTAGACTTTTTGAGAGATGTCGGTAAATATATCACAGTAAACACAATGGCCGCAAAAGAATCTGTAAAAAAAAGATTGGAAGATCCTGATAAGTCTATTTCATATAGCGAATTCAGTTATATGCTTATACAAGGATATGATTTTATGCACCTATATGAAAATATGTGAATAGAATTGCAGCTGTGATGATCTGATCAATGGGGAAACATAGTAACATGAATGGAATTAACCAGGAAAAAGCATAACAAAGAAATTTTTGGACTTACAATACCAATTATTACAGATAGTAGTGGTAAAAAATTTGGTAAATCTGAGTGAAACGCAATCTGGTTAGATCCAAACAAAAATAGTCCATATTTTGTATACCAATATTTTTTAAACACAAACGATGATGATATATCAAAATATATGAAGATATTAACACTAATGGATATATCTGAGATAGACAATATAGTAAATGAACACAAAAAAGATCCATGACAAAGATTGGGACAGAAAAAATTAGCTGAATATGTAGTAGAATTAGTTTTTGGTAAAAAAGAAATAGAAAATGTTCATAAGATTACAGAAATATTGTTTAGCAAAGAAAACAAACTAAATTTATTAAAACAACTAAACAATGAAGAAAAAATAGCTCTAAAAGGTGCTACCGGTGGTGTAGAAATAGACAAAAATGAATGGAAAATATTGGAGCTTTGTTCTTTATCAGGATTGACTGAATCAAACTGAGAGGCAAAAAAGATGATACAATCTTGAGCATTATATTGCAATGAAGAAAAAATAGAAGATATGCAAAAAACATTATCCAAGGAAGACACAATCAATGGAATTTTTTTGTTGAGAAAGGGTAAAAAAGTTTACAAAACTATTGTATTAAAATAAATTTAGTAACAAAAAAACCTCATTTATAGTTCTTTATAATGAGGTTTTTTATATTTTTTGATATTATTGTGCAACATCTCATGTAGCCGGATTTTCTAATACTGACTCCTCTACTACTGGAGATCAAAATCATGATATATAAGCTCACATATCAATCTCCTCTATAAGTTCATTTCCAAATCCATCTTTGGCTGTAATGGTTACATTACCAGCTTGAGATATCTTAAATTCTGCAATATTTTCTTTGAAATTTTTGAGTATTTTGTCTCATTGTTTGATTGTTCAGCCATTTACGCTAGATAGATCATCATTAAAAAACATAATTACATTGTATTTGTCTCAATCTGGTTGTACAATCACATTTTCTTTGAGCATAAAAGGTGGTGTGGTATCTTGTCATACTACAGACACATCTATAGTGGTTATATTAGAATATCCTTCGGTATCTACGGCTAGCAATGTAAGCGATCAGTCTCATACTTCATTTCAAAGATCAGATATAATTATATCTGTGATATCATTTGAGTCTCATCTGTATTCTGTAGATCAAATAATCCTGTCGTTGATGCTAATTGAAACTCTTTTGATATTGTTTGGAGATTTTACATTGAACCAAACCATAGGTTTTGTAGATATTTTTTGTCAGTCATCTAAATTTTTAATATCTATATCTATATCTTCACTGACTTGTGGACTTCTAAACTCACAATAATCTTGTGGCATCTCCAGCAATATATTGTTGTAATTAAAGTTTACTTTTCATGAAAGATCTGGATCAAATTCAGACAACATTCATGAATTGGTAGATCGTTGTCGCCACATTTTTATTTCATCCAAGTCCATATTTCAAGGCATAAAGCTTGTAGGGTTTGTCATAACATATCCTTTAATTAATTGATCTTTGGGTGTGTAAGGACTAGCTAGACCATTACAAGATGAATCAAACTCTAGTGGTGACATACCAGGATCATAATCACTTGGTTGAGTTTGTATATATCACATAGACTTTGTAATAAATGATGCTGGAGTATTTTCGGATACTAACCTACCAGATATCTTTGATATAGCTACTTCTCATACTTCTACCTGAGACATACCTTCATTTGATACAAGATTGTTTGCCAGTAAAGTAGACCAAAATTCTGTCATAGCATCAGCATTTAAAAATCAACCATAAGCATTTCTATACATTGGTGATCAATCTGCATTACCTCATCGAAATATCGCTACTCTAGATGGGGTATAAGTCACAAGCCATCAGTCTCTTGCGCGATCTCATTTTGATGTTTTCATATTTGATGTACCAGATTTGATACCAAGCTGTAAACCACGAACTGCATATTTTGCTACCCACTCTGGAGGCATGTTTTCATTGTTGGATAAGATACTTCGTATAAGATATACAATACCTGGGGCAATAATATTTTTTTGCTCTTCTTTTTCTTTTTCATACAGTAAAGATCAATCGTGTGTTCTAATCTCCAATATAGGATTTATAACTCAAGGTTTGTTTGTACTAAGATGAGAATATGCTTGGGCTAGTTCTATCATAGGAACTTCACCTGCTCAAAAAGCCAATGGATATCAATAATCTCAATTTTCATCTAAAGATGCAAGTCATAAATCTCTGAGAAAAGGAAGTGCAACATCTTGTCATCATATGGCTGTAATCATCTTGGCTGCTGGTATATTTCTACTATATGCTAAAGCCTTTCTCAATGGTAAAATACCCAAAAATTTACCATCTGCATTGTTTGGTCTATCTGGACCAATTTGAAATGGTATATCGTATATTGGAGTATCTAAAGTAAGTGGAAGTTTGCTAAATCACAAAGAATATATAAATGGTTTCATAGTAGATCAAACTTGTCTAGCACTTTTTACCATATCGTTTTGTCATCATATATCTTCATTGAAATAATCTATAGATCATATATACGAAAGTATTTCTCAGTTTTCTGTGTCTAGATACATCATAGCTTCATTTGTGGCTCAATACATTTCTAGGGCATCAACATTGTTAGCTAAAGACTGCTTTGCTATATCCTGTATATCTAGATCCAATGTGGTTTTTACTACCAATCAATCATTCATGAGTACATCTTCATCATACATTTCTTCCAAAAGTTCTGTAATTCGCATCACAAAATGGGGCGCCTCAATAGGAAATCAATTGTTTTCAAATTCAATATTTAGTCATTCTAAAAATGCATTCTTCAAGTCATCTTCTGATATATATCAATCTTCATACATCCTAGAAAGTGCTAAGTCCTTCCTACCAGGAGAATACTCTATTTGATATTTGTCTCATTCGTAGTATGTTGAAAAATCTAACAGACCTTTGATATACTTGCTAAATGAATTATAATCTGTTTTGTTGGAAAAATCAGCCTTTGAAAATGAAGATTTAGCTTTGCTTAAAACTTCATCTTTTAATCAACCGCTAGAAAACGGATATTCATTTTTGTTTGAATCAGTAATTTTTATCTCTCACATCAATTTACTTCTATTTTTGTAAGGATTGTACAATGATGGTCACTTTGGTATAGATGCTAATATTGCTGACTGCAATATAGTCAAATCTGATGCTGATCCACCAAAATAAGTTTGAGATGCTGCTTCTACACCATATGCATTATTTCACAAAAAAATATAGTTGAGATACAATTCTAATACTTTTTCCTTTTTTGCTTGATTTAGATCTTCTCAAGATATTCTTCATTGTTCCTCTTTTATCTCTTCATCTAATACTTTATCCAACTGCTTTGTCAGTACCATCTCTTTTAGCTTTCTAGTAACTTTTCTATCTCTAGTAAGCAAAAGATTTCTAACCAATTGTTGTGGTATAGTAGATGCTCATTGTAGTCTACTACCAGGTTTTATCAATTTGGTTATAGCAGCTCTAAAAATACCAATAGTATCTAATCCGCGATGTTCTCGATAACGCTGATCCTCTACTGCTATAATGGCATTTATCATATTTTTATCAATACCAGAGTATGCTACATAATCTCTATTTTCAGCAAATAATTTGTATAAAACTTTGTCATTTCTATCAGTAATGACTGTAGCTTGTGAAAAAGTTATATCTTTGATTTGAGTGATATCTGGCAATTTTGATTTTATTTGTATTTGAAACCAAACAAAAAGAATAATCAATAAAATTCAAGCTCCAATAAGTGTGGGTTTTATCAAAGATTTAAATGATATTTTCTTTTTTGATTTTCTTGAAGACTTGGTTGGTATTGTTTTGTTGATAAATTTTGAATTACTCATAAAATTATATATTTAGATATATAAAAATAATTGTTATGTGTATACTTATTCTAGGTTTAAAAACAAATAAAATATAAAAAAAATCTTACCATAGTAAGATTTTTTATGTTGAATATATAATTTGTTTTTTAGTTAGGTTGCCATGGTACAGCTGGCATATAGATATATCATCTTATATTTGGATTGTCAACTCTTTCTGTGCGTCTCTGCACTACAAATTTTTTGGATCAATTCATCTCTTCTATTACCATAGATCCATCACTAGAGTTGTAACTAATCACTTTGGCTACGTGTCAGGCACTTGCAAAACTTCATCATCATCTGCTGTAAACTACTATAGATCAAACAACAGGTTGTGATCCTACAGAAAATCATGCATTTTTGGCATTGTCGTATCGTTTGTTTGCATTACCACCAAAAGGCCTAGCTTGTGTAGTTTCGCTTGTATATGGGAATATTTGAGGTGTAGTAACTGCCATATACCAAGTACAATGACCAGCATAAAATTTGTTGGAAATATTCTTTTTGAATACCCAAGTAGAAAGTATGCTAGATCATTTATAACTATCGGTGGAGCTTGAACTTGAAGAACTACTACTAACTACGTAAGATACATTGTTTGAATTTACATTTGCAGATGTAGGCTTAGTAATCGTTGGCTTGTATGCTATAGTAGTTTTTGGTTTGTAAACTGGTTTTGGTCTTTCTAAAAGTCAAACATCATAAGCGTGTTCTAGATCTATAGGTATAAATAATTCTTGTCAATCTTGCAAAACTTCAGTTTCATCTTGTATATAGTTTAGAGACATTAAGTCTTCTGAATTTAATGAATATTTGTTGGCAAATACTAATATATTTGATTTTTCTTGCACAGTATAAAGTATTCACTCACTTTCATCAGTAATTATCAACTTTTGATTTGGTCTAATAGGACCATTTATGTTGTTAGTTTTTTGTATATGAGAAACTGTAGTTCAAAATGTACTAGCAATCTTGGATAAAGTATCACCAGCTTGAACTATATAATTGATTACTCATTCGTTGTTTTCTCATATCTCTACACTAACCATGTCCAAATTGATCATTGCATCATCATGATCGTTGGTTTGAGCAAATGCTAATGTATTTACATATATTTGTTCTTGTCATTTATTAAATTTGTCAGCATAAACCATAACCAAAACAAAAATGAACAATATCAGTATAGTAGCTGAAAATTTGATATAATTTATTGATTTATTTCTAAATGTCATGAATGAATTTAGTATAAATGGCGGAGAGGGTGGGATTTGAACCCACGGTCCGTGTGAACGGACAACAGTTTTCAAGACTGCCGCATTCGACCACTCTGCCACCTCTCCAGCTTGATTATAATATAGTACAGAGTTTGTCTACTAATGTCGAATAACAGTATGAAATTGTAATTATTTCCAATTGATTTTCAAGGATTAAATAATACAATAATATTGTTAGTTTGACTTTACTATTTATAGTGAAATTATGACAGAATTAAAGAATTTTTATCCAATACAAACTTGAGTGGATAATAAAATATTGAGAACCAAAAGCAAAGAAATAGGTTCTATAAATGATGAAATTGTGGAATTCGCAGGTGATCTGATGGAACTTATGTATGAATATGATGGAGTTTGATTGGCATCTCCACAAATCGGAAAAAATATAAGAATGATAGCAGTCACAATGCGAAAAGAAACAAAAAAATGACCAGAATTGATAAACGAAGAAATTATGATAAACCCTGAAATTGTAGAAAAATCTCCAGATATGGTGATATCAGATGAAGCTTGTCTATCTATACCTGATGTTGTTGGCAAGGTAAAAAGACACAAAAACATAGTAGTACAATACACCGATATCAGTGGATACAAAAAGAAAAAGAAATTGAAAGATTATAATGCTTTTATAGTACAGCATGAGATAGATCACTTAGATTGAGTACTTTTTGTAGACAAAATAATTTCTGAAAAAAATAATCAAAAAAAATCCTAACTTGTAGGATTTTAACGGAACTGAGGATTTCTCTTAGTTCTAATCAGAGTAATTAAGGCACCGGCGGGATTCGAACCCGCGAACCAAGGTTTTGCAGACCCGTCCATTAGACCACTCTGACACGGTGCCATATTCTTGGTGCTGAAAAAGATAAGTATTTAAGAGACTTTTTCAAGTATATATTATTTTTTTTCGTCACTCCTCTCTTTGAAACGAATAACTATTGGAGTTCAAATAAAACCAAAATGATTGCGAATAGTATTTTCTATCCATTTTTTAAATGCAAAATTGGCTCTATTTTTCTTATTGATAAATGCAACAAAAGTAGGAGCATTGATATCTATCTGCGTAATGTAATATAATTTACATATTTTATTTTTTGGAAATCTTGGAGGTCTTTTGTTCATATCTGTGGTAATGGCTTTATTCAATTCATTGGTTTCAATCCTCCTACTAGATTCTAGATATATCTTGTCTACCATCCTCATCATATCTTTTATACCTTTTCATTGGGTAGCAACTATTGGTATTATGGGTATATACTTAGCAAAATCCAAATGTGCTTGTACCCTTTGTTGGATAATTTTCTTTTGTTTTGAATCTAAAAGATCCATCTTGTTGACAATTATAATGATAGGTAATGCAAGATTATTTATTTCTGCTAAAAGTGTCATGTCTCTATGTGTAACTCACTGCTCACCATCTATCATAAAAAGAACCAATGGTCTACTGTACTCCAACATTCATTTAATTTTGTCATATGCTATTTTTTCTATGCCATGTATACTTCATTTTTTTCTAAGTCATGCTGTATCATATACTTTATATTTTTTACCTTCAAAATTGAAATCTCCAGTAATATAATCACGGGTAGTGCCTAAGTAATCCTCTACTTTGGATAGCTCTTTTCATACAAGCGTATTTAGCAGTGTAGATTTTCACACGTTTGGCTTTCATATAATGGCTATACCAATAGGCTTTTTGTCGTCATCTTCATCATGAGTGCTCTCTTTGTCTTTGAAATAATCTTGTATAAAGTCCGAAACTTCTAATAGATTTAATTCTTTTTTTGCACTTATTCATACTATATTTTTTATACCCAGATCATAATAATCTGATATTGCAAGATCTGTCTCTTGTGACTTATAATTGATATCAAGTTTGTTGATGACCAAAAGAGTTTTATCTCATTTGTTTTGCTCCATGATGTAAGAATATATGCGTTGCTCTTTTGCAGTGATTCATACTGTATCATCTATGAGAAAAAGTATCAAATCTGATTCATCTATTATCTTTTGGATAAATAGTCGTTCAACATCAAACTCTTCCAATCAAGGACTATCTGCAAATCTAATTTTTCAAATATTATCAATTTTTATTTCATGATACAAAATATCTATAGTAGTACCTGGGATGTCAGTCACTATAGCCCTAAATTGTCATATCAATCTATTGAACAAAGTAGATTTTCCTACGTTTGTTGCTCATACCAATCATATTTGAAACATATTAGTTCAAAGTGTATAAAGTTTGTAAAGTTGAAGGGTCAGGAAACATTGAGCATAAAACTAACTTTATGAACTTTGAACCTTTAACTTTTGACTTGATTGATGTTAGTTTTTCTGTGGTAAAAGTAAATGGAAAATATTCAAAACTTCTTTGTGTAAGGTATAACGCAGTACTGCGTTACGAGCGTACCCTACGGAAAAGACATAAAGGCGTTAATTTTCGATTGAAAAAAACATCCACAAACTTATCTATAACAAGTAGTTTAGATACAAATTTTTGTGTATGCCAATATTAATTGTATGAGTATTATTGATAATATATTGAATATTAGCTGTGTATAGTGTAAGTATACACGAATCTTTTACGCTTACTTTGAAGATATTTGAAGATCCTACAAATTACTTTTACTTTTTTAGGCATTTGAGAAATATAGCTATAGCGATAATAATGGCATTGATTGTGTATAGAGTGCCAATTAAATTTTTTCAGAAACAAAAAAATGTACTCATAATCACTGTAGTGGCATTCTTGTTGCAAATATTGGTGTTTATACCTGGAATCTGAATATCTCTAAATGGAGCAAGATGATGGATAGATATACCATGACTTCCAAGTATACAGCCTTCTGAATTTTTCAAGCTAGCATACGTGTTATTTATGGCTTGATGGTTTGTGAGGAAAAGAAGTCTTATAAAAAATGAAAATCAGATGCTGATATCATTTGTCACAATCAATATAGTTTTTTTTATAATATTTTTGTTTATACCAGATTTTGGTAGTATACTCGTAATGTGACTTGTAGGACTTGTAATGTGATTGTATGCTGGCATGAACTGGAAAAAGATAATAATGTTGCTACTAGCTGGTGTTGTGTGAGTTATGGTAGTTGGTAGTATAGCTGGTACTGTGAGCAAAAGATTTGAATATATACAAAAAAGGATGACATACTTTATTACATCTAGTGACAGTGATGAGAGTAAATGAATTGGTTGGCAAAATGAGCAGGCATTGACTGCCATAGGATGATGATGAATAATGTGAAAATGATATGGTAAATGATTACAAAAATTTGGATATATTCCTGAGGCACAAAGTGATTTTATATTTTCAGCATTTAGTGAAGAAGTGTGATTTGTCGGAGATCTAATATTGATTGGTCTATATTTTTATCTAGTATATTATGTACTAACTAAATTGGTGTATATACGTGATGAAGACAAAAAGATGTTGGCTGTAGGGATATTGTCAATTATAATAGTGCAAGCATTTATAAATATGGGTGTAAACCTAAAAATATTGCCAAATACATGACTAACATTGCCTTTTATTAGTCATGGTGGTTCAGCTTTGATGGTAAATTTGATTGAATTAATGCTACTTTATAAAATTATAAAAAATAAATAAAAAGCGTTTCAACGTCCCATCGTTGCAACGCTGAAACGATTTTACTTTGAAACGTTTAATCATGAAATTATCGATAGATAAAAATAATCTACTTGTAATAGAAAATGAAAATATACTAAAAACAAAAGAATATTGTCACAATGTGAGTTGATATGAGTTTTGTGATTTTGATAAATTATTGATTGTATATCACAAAAAACAATTTAAAATAATTAATTTGAAAGATCTAGGAGATAAAATGTGAGTAATTATGATTTGAGAAAAAGATGAAGAACTAAATAACTTAGAATTAGATTTAAAGAGCGTTGAAAGTGCGTTGAAATTGTTTGAAGGATTTGATGAAGAAACAGGTAATAAGTACTATTTTCTATATAAATTCAAAGAATCAGAATTAGAAATATTAAATAAAAACTTGAGTAAACTTGGTGTAAAAACAGAGGCAAAAAAAACTGAAAAATGAATCTGTTGTGATTATTTAGAAGAAGAATTGGAATATAATCCTGCAAGTTTTTTGTTTGGATTAACTTTGGTTTACTGAGATTTTGTGATAAAAAATGGTGACTTGAGGGCTATAAAAATACAACTACCATTGTTTGGAAAGTACAAAGAAAATGTTGATATACTAGATGAGACAATAGCTACTTTGTCAGATAATTGAATCTTTGTCAAAAAAAATATCCAAAAAACTAATGATGGTATAGTATATCAGATAACAAGTTCAGATTTTGAATTGTTGAGAATATTTGCTAGTTTTTATCAAGCTATTGAAAAATGACTTAAAATCAGTAAATATGATGATACACAAAAAATCAAAGATGAACTAGTGGAATTCTTAAAAACAAATCCAGAAATTCCAAATGAATGAAGAGAAGAAATGATAAATGAAATAGAAAAATGAGAAATTAAATTGTTAATCAAAAGTTAAGAGTTTGTCGAGTTGTGAGGTTATTAAAAAACTTTGCACTTTCAACTTTTAACTTTCAACTTTTGTATAGGGGCATGGTCCCGCTTTGCGGGATAAACGTAGTGGCAAAAACTATAACGGTCCTAGCCCCGTAAAATGAAATGAAGCGGGGTTCGGAACAGTATTAAAGTATTATAGGGGCATGGTGTAGTGGTAACACAACGGTCTTCGGAACCGTCATCGGGGGTTCAAATCCCTCTGTCCCTGCCATAAAAACAGGCAGGCCAGCCTGAACTAAATTATTCTAGCTTGAAGCTGGGATTTTTTTGTTATAAAAAAAGGATGCCTACAAAATAAGACATCCAAGCAAACTTTTTAACAACTCTTTATTGTTGAAATTGAAACTTATCACCAGGCTTTAGTATTCCTTTTATGATCAAATTGGTAATAAACGACTGCCAACCATGCTCGATCTTATTGACTCTTGCCGCCAATATCTCAGATGTGTCATCATCTCTAATAAGAATTGGATACTCAAAACAAATTGGACCATCATCAAATTTTTCGTTTACAAAATGCATAGTAACTGCTGTTTCTGTGATCTCTCCTGCCTTAAATGCCTTCATAACCGCTTCATGAACATGATGCCCCCACATACCTTTTCCACCAAATTTTGGCAACGGACCAGGATGAATATTGATAGTGGTTTTTGGATTTAAGCCTTTAACAAGTTTTAACCAACCTGATAACAAAACAAAATCAGCCTGATAAGCTCCAACCATAGACTGATAATCTTCTGCATCAAACGAAGTCATAATTGTATATTGAATACCAAGTTTTTTGGCTCTTTCAATACACTTATAATCTTTATTGTTGGTTATTAATCCAACAATATGTCCATCTAAAACTCCTGTTTTAGAATTTTCTACCAACTCTTGGAATCCACTTCCAGATCCTGAGTTAAAAACTAATAATCTTTTTTTATTCATATATCTGCAATTTTTAATTTATGTTATTGTTTATTCCAACACAGAATAATGATTTAAATAATTAAGTCAATTGTAAAATAAGCTTAAATAAAATAATGACAAATTATACAAATATCAATATATTTTTTACTCAAAAATATCTCTGTACTTCTTGATTAATTCATCCAATCCTTCTACTTCATCATCCTCTGCTCTCTTGTTTCGATGCTGTTTGTGACACTTTTCACATTCAAATAGAATCTTCATAGTTCAGTTGGCCAAAAAATATTGTCTAGGATACATTTTACCATGACAGTTAGTATTTCTGTCTCCAGGAATGTCTCCATCCACATGTAAAGATACAAAACAGTGGGGACAGTGATTTCTGCATGTTTTTGAGGCTAAGGGTATTTCTTTTTTGCAATTGATGCAAACAAATGTTTCGTTGATTTTTTTCATTTTAGTATTTAAGAAAAGACCCCGGGACAGTCATCCCGGGGTCAACTAAAATATTATTTGTCTTTCATATTGTCTGTCACTTCTTTTGCCAATTGATTTATTTTTGTCTCAATCGTGTCTGTAAGAGCTTTTTCGTTTCTAATCTCTTCGGCCAATTCTTTGTGCGTACTATTTAATTTATCAAAAATGGTATTTTGTATATCAGATATTTGCTCTACTTCAAAATCTGTAAAATATCATCTAGTAGCTATATAAAGTATTATGGCTTGCTTCTCAAATGGGATTGGATGGTTGTCTGGTTGTTTCAATATTTCAGTCATCCTCTTACCGTTTTCGATCACTTTGAGTGTGTCAGCATCCAAGTCAGATGAAAACTGAGCAAAAGCGGCAAGTTCTGCATAGTTGGCTAGTTCTAATTTTAAAGGTCATGCAATTTTTTTCATAATCTTTGTCTGAGCAGCACCTCAAACTCTTGATACAGAAAGTCACACATCCATGGCAGGTCTGTTTCATGAATTGAAAAGCTCTGAATCTAGGAATATTTGACCATCAGTAATAGATATTACATTTGTAGGAATATACGCTCCGATATCTCCAGCTTGTGTCTCAATAATAGGCAAAGCTGTAAGACTTCATCAACCATATTCTGGTGTGACTCTCGCCGCTCTCTCAAGCAGTCTAGAATGAAGATAGAAAACATCTCCAGGATAAGCTTCTCTACCAGGGGGTCTTCTTAAAAGTAGAGATATTTCTCTATATGCTACGGCATGTTTTGAAAGATCATCGTAAAATATTACAGCATCTTTTCCATTGTTCATAAATCGTTCTCCCATTGCACATCCTACATATGGAGCTAGATATTGCATCACAGAAGGATTGTTGATGGGGGCAGAAATTATGATTGAATAATCTAGTGCTCATTTTTCTCTAAGAGTCTGTACAAATCTCTTTATTTTAGATTCTTTTTGTCATATTGCTACATACACACAGTACATGTTTTGATTTTTTTGATTGATGATTGTATCAAGCGCTATGGCCGTCTTACCAGTTTGTCTATCTCAAATAATTAGCTCTCTTTGTCATCTACCGATAGGTACTAGAGCATCAATAATTTTTAGACCAGTTTGCAGTGGTTGGTCTACAGATTTTCTAGTAATTACTCATGGAGCAATCCTTTCTACTGGATATTTTTCTTTCGATTTGATCGGTCACAGTCAGTCCACCGGCTCACCCAAAGCATTTACTACTCTACCAAGCATAGCTTCTCATACTGACACAGAAAATACTTGTCCAGTAGATTTTACTATTTGTCATTGAGTAAGTCACTTACCATCTCACAACATTAAAATTCATACCTGATCATTTAACAAATCTAATACTAGACCTTTTGATCAATTTTCAAATTCAACTATCTCACTAAACATCACATCATCCAATCCTACTGCCAAGACTACTCCATCTTTGATTTCTATAATTTCTCATTGTTTGGAAAAAGATTGTTTGATGTCTGATTTTTGTATTTGCTCTTCAATCTTTTTTAAAATAGATTCTGTATTAATCATTACTTTAAAATTTTAATTAATTAAATTTTTTAGTTTAATATTTTTTTTAGATCTGAATCTAGATCTTTTTTGTAGTACCAACCTTCTCAAGATATATGTATTCAAGTCTTGTCTTGAGCATTTGTGTGTATTTTTGCATTTTGAAACTTTTGGTCTAAAAAGTCTTTAAGCTTATCTCAGTGCTCTTTGGAATCTCAAGATACTTGAAACTCTGGCTTATAATCTTTTGCTAAAGATTTTGTAGACTGTATCAATCATTTGATATCTTGATATCAGGTTTTTTTGCTTGACTTTAATATTTGTAATACATTGGAAACAGTACTATCTACTTTGGATATCTCAGCAATATAATTTTTGGAAAAAATTGCTGATCAGTATTTTTTTATCAACCTTAAAACAATAGATAGGCTATCAACCAATAGGTTAGACTTCAATCAAGATCATAATAATATATTTATAAGTTCTGTATTTGCAATTTTCACAAGTATTTATATAAGAATTTAAATTGGGTGTAATTATTTTTCAGTCACCTCTTTTACGGCTTCATTCAAATATTCTTTTTTGATGTCTTTATCTTTTTGTAAAAGTTTTTTGACTACAAGCAATGAAGTCTTTTTTACTCCATCTATAAAGTTTTTTTCAAGTTCATTTTCTAAACTTTTTGCTTTGTTTTCAGCATCAGACAAAATCTTGTCAGCTTGCATCTTTGCGTCTTTTAAAATTTCATCCTTTTTATTGTTAGCTAAAATTCATGCTTCTGCTACCAATCTATCTTTACGATCTATACCA
This sequence comes from Candidatus Absconditabacterales bacterium, assembly GCA_035446765.1. Taxonomy (GTDB): domain Bacteria; phylum Patescibacteriota; class Gracilibacteria; order Absconditabacterales; family Absconditicoccaceae; genus JALOAF01. Next base: position 2,560 of record DAOTFU010000013.1, on the reverse strand, counting down.
TCTTGAACTATCTCCTTGGCCTCCATCCTAGCTATTTCAATTTTTTCTTCATAAGCCTTGTCTGCGTTTTCGAGCTTTTTGATTAAGCTCCTCCTCTCGTATATAACTTTTGATATAGGTTTGGTCAAAAACTTTTTGAACAAGAAAAAAAGTATCAAAAAATTGATTATCTGTGCTAATACTGCTCATACACTAATGTCCATATGAATTTCATTTTACTTTGTAAAATAATATTGCAAGGCTTAAATAAATTAAACCTCGAAATCTTGTTATCATCCTAATAAAGATAGAGCAATAACCAATCCGTAAATAGCTGAAGATTCAACTAAGGCCAAGAAAAGGATCATAAATGTCATTACCTTACCTTTCATAGCTGGATTTCTAAATATAGCTTCCATAGCTCATGCTACTAACAATCATTCTCAAAGTCATGATCATGCTCACGCAGCACCTACTGCCAATCATGCTCAAATAGCTTGTGCAGAATTGAATGTAGCTGGATCTAATCAAGTAATCTGTAAAGCAATAATCAATCAGTAAATAGCAGCCGATTCTGTCAAAGCAATTCAAAGTATTGTCAATACTAAGAATGAACTAGTTAAGTCAGGGTTTTTACCCATAATTTCCAAAGATTTTTTGGCTACAATACCTTCTCATATTCACACTCACAATCATGCTAAACCAATAGCTAATCATGCTCAGATATAAAGTTCCATTCTTTTTTTTATTTAATGTAATAAAATAAACTAATCAGTAGTTTGTGGTTCTTCTTCTACCATAGCTAGTTTGATAAATATAGCTACTAGCAACGGAAATACAAAAGCTTGTATAACAGCTACAAGCAATCATTGTGCATAAAGTATCAATGGTGCTAGTATAGGAAAGTTGGATCAAATTAAACCATTGGTTGCAGCATTAATTCATACTACAAGCATAGTCAAGAGTATTCATCCTGAGACCATATTTCAATATAACCTAGCTGACAAAGATATTACTTTTGCAAATATTCATATGATATCTAACAGTCAAACGAATAAAGATATTCATATATCAAACAACTTGATAACTAGCCATAAAGGATAGTAAGCTATGGCAGGCATTTTTCATCTTGGCAAGTCTATAATTCATTTACCACCAAGAGGCACATATTCTAAAAACATTTTGAATCATCAAAGATGCTTTAGTTGTATTCGAAGCATAAGCATAATTCAAACAACTGCCAATCATATATTAAATTCAAAACTAGTAGTGGGTATGGTAACTATAGAAGACAGCCATTCAACATCTACAAATATCATCCTAATTCGGTCCAAAATCCAACTAGATAAGTTTGATATAAGTATCACAAAAAATAGTGTAACTACATAGTTTTTGATAAAAGGTTTACCAGATCTTTCTAGTATTTCCTCAAAAAATTTGTAAACTTCTTCTACTATATATTCAAAAAGTGTGGCAAATTTTGATTTTTTTAGTCACTTAAATGCTAGTATCAAAATGATAATGATTGCAATTTGTAAAAATATACCAAGCATCAAAGGACTCATAGATATAAGCTCTTGAAACCGTATCTCAGACAAATGCGAAAAGGCACCTGGCAAAAATTCTACAAAGAATATTTGAATATAATGTATTAAATTTGTAATCATATTTTTGAAAAAAAATCTAATCATAAAACAAAAACCAAGTGGCCGCAAACAATATATATTTATCTCCCATACATAAGGTGGATGGCTCAACACACAGTACTGCGTGTATAATCGGCCTCCAGAGATTTGGTGAGATGCAAATATAGTATACCATCTACGCACCGCTTAGTCTAGTAAATTTAGTATAAATTTTAATCCAATATTTTCAAGAGTTTTTTATATAAAAAACTAGGAACGATGTCCTAGTTTTTGTATTTGAAGTGTTTTACTTTTTTACAATTCTTCTCATCCTTCTTCACCATCTTCAGCTGCTTCATTTGCTTCTCCTGCCTCTTCAGATGATTCTTCTTGTCTCTCTGCCATTTTTTCTGGATTTTCTTTGGCAAAATCTACTTTTACAGCTCTCTCCCAGATCTCTTGATCGTTCATCTCTGCTTGAGCTTTTGTAGCATCTTCTGCATTTACAAACTCCACAAATCCAAATCCTCTACTTCTACCTGTCTCTCTGTCTAAAACAACTCTGGCAAAAACTACCTCTCCAAATTTTTCAAATTCTTCTCTAAGGTGTTTTCATCTCATTTTCCATGGTAAGCCACTAACAAACAATTTTGTCTGGCTGATAATTTGTTCTGTCATCAATTGTAACAAAAAAATATAAAAACAACAAGAATTATAGATTTTGACAAAAGTATTACAAGAGAAAAAGATTGGCAATTTTTTGACAAATAGTGCTTTTTTGAGTATAATAAAACTGTATTTAAAAAATTAATATATAAAATGACATTAGACGGATGAGAAAAAACTATACCAAAACAAGAACAATATAGAAAAGAGACTGAAAACAAAAGAATAGAAGATATAGAAGGAATTAGAGAAAATATAACACCAGAAAAATTAAACACTGATTTTTTAGA
>DAOTFU010000012.1:0-28272 GCA_035446765.1 Candidatus Absconditabacterales bacterium | reverse complement strand
ACTTCCTCAATCCAAAAACGACTATGAGACACTTGGACCCAACTATGAGATACTTTGACAGGAAATGTTCTTTCTCTCACCTTCGACAACCAAGACAACCTATATATTGTACTAAGTAATTTAGACTGAACTTCCTCAATCCAAAAACGACTATGAGACACTTGGACCCAACTATGAGATACTTGGACAGAATATGTTTCTTCTCTCACCTTCGACAGCCAAGACAATCTATATATTGAACTAAGTAACCGAACTCCTGATTTAATTATTTTCTCAATAATCCAAAAACTAGCTAAACCACAAGAGACATCTACATATCAACGATGGAGAGATGATACAGTCATAGTATGAGCTACTGATATTACTTATACTATCACTTCTCAAGACATAGGTCAGACGATATACTTTGAAGTTATACCAAAAAACACAGAACTTATATGATTGTCAGTCAAGAGTGAAGGAGTCTTGATACCTACAGTAGTTACTCCACCAACTCAAATAAATCCTGGTGGATGAGGATGATGAGGTTCACTTCAACGTGATGTCTGTCCAGAAAATAGAGATTGTAGTGACAGTTATTATGACAGTCTTTGTGGACCTTGTAATCTAGAAGAATATCAAGAACAACTTCAACATGGTGCTCCTGACATTCAATTCCTCATAGAGAATAAAAATTTATTTACTCAGGCTGTAGAACAGGTCAGAATTTCTACCAAAAACAATTATTCCAATGAACTTATTGAAGCATATACATTTGCTAAGGATCTTGGAGTCACTACAATGGATAGTATAGATGATGCTAATCTAGAAGGTAATCTTATCAGATCACATATGGCAAAGATGATGGTAAATTATGCTATCAAGACATTACAGACTCCTATCGATACTTGAGCTCAATGTGAATTTGCTGATATGAAAAATCAATCAGAAGAAATGAAATCATACGCACAACTTGCTTGTCAACTAGGACTTATGGGACAAGGTATTACAAACTTTAGACCAGATGATGTGGTCACAAGAGCTGAGTTTGGTACGGTAGTTTCTAGAATGCTTCGAGGAAATGAAAACAATGATTGAACAAATGCTTACTATGAAAAACATCTTAATGCACTAAAACAAGCAGGAATTATGACCAAAATAGAAAATCCTAATATGAAAGAACTAAGATGACGAGTAATGCTTATGCTGATGAGAGTATTTGAGAAGGAATAATTAATAAAAAATAAACTAAAAAAGGCCAATAGATTATATACTATTGGTTTTTTATTTTTTTGAAAACAAAGATTTTATATTCAAAGATTTTTTGACATCATATAGTTGGCTTAGATATCCACTTGTAAGTCAAAACACCACAAAGAAAATATAGTTTAGCATACTATCCTCAAATACATGCAAAAATAGTCATATTACCAACAATATACTTCGTCACATATAAAGCCTTCTCCACTGCAAAAATACCAATTCTTGATCTTGGTCTATTTTTTCTGATTTAAATTTATTTTCAATATTTTTAAATACCAAAAGTATCTGAAAAATTACAACAGCCCAAAAGATAAATCACAAAGTACCTATATCCAACATTACTTGCATAAAATAATTTTCTGGCAACATAGTACCTTCATGATGTACAGCTGGTCCAGAAGTTCCAAGACCATGTCACAAAGGATTGTTTACTATCTCTCATATGTAGGCAAATTTTGCTTGTATGTGTCAGACAGTAGAACTTCATTTCAGCACACTCAATCCTGCTATTCCAAGCACCAAAATAATTCATATAATCATAGCAGCTTTTTTGTTTTTTTTGATCCAATCTTTGGCTAGTAGTACAAAAATTAAAGCCATACCAAGTATTGCAGACCTAGACAATGTCATCAATATTGCCAGTATCCAGAGCCCCAGATACAAAAAATTTATATTTGATATTGGATTTTTAAAAATATTTTTTAGTTTTTTGATACCAGTATTCCACCAGAGTAGTACTAGTGGCAAAAATGCTATCAAAAAATATCCATAGTTGTTTGGTCCTGCAAATATTCATTGCCATCTTGTGGTTCACTCAAATCCAGTCAGGTAATATATAGGAGGATTAGCTCCAAAATAAAAGTCATCAAATTTTCCATATCATATATTCATAAACATTTCTGGTCTAATGATCTTGAGTATTTGCCACAAAAATCCTATTACTACAATTCATATTAGCAGATATTGAAACCAAGATATTTCTTTCATATTTATTTTTTTGATTCCACAATATCACACAAAACTTGCTGTCAAAAATACAATTAGATAAAAAAATCCATATTTAATTCCTATCATCATATTTGTCAAAGATTGCCCATTCAAAAATGATATTCACAAAGAAAATACAATTAAAAATACTAACCACAGCCAGACTTTCTTCCATTTTTTCAAATATTCCAACACTTTTTTTCTATATACTATGGCACTAATTATTACAAAAATTAACCACAAAACATCTCTAGCCAAAGAAATATATATTTGTGAATCTCATCAAAATATCCCATATCCAAGTACTGTCACTATCACATGATAGAAAACCATCAATATCAAGAAAGCTCATATAAATTTTTTCATCAATACTTGCTTGAAAAAAAATAAATTTTCAATAAACACAAATTACTTATGTGTAAGGAACGGTCGCGCTGTGCCCCGCAGAATTGTGGTGGACCGTTCCCTACGAAATATATTATTATCATCCCAAAAAACAATGAAAAATAAACTTACAGTCGTGATAGCCACTAGACCAAATATAAAAAATATTCAATGAATATTTCATTCTCTAGATATTCAGACTTTCCAAGATTTTAAAGTTATATTGCTCATTGATACCAATCTCACAAAAGAGGAATTTGAAAATCTCAAAAAAGAAGCTTTAAAATGATTAAAAAATATATCAAAAAAAATAAATTTTATCTCAAACGTGAATACAGATTTTATTCCTCAGTCATGAGTAAGTTATGTGAGAAATTATGGTATCAAACTTGCCGATACAGAGTTTCTCAACATCTTCGATGATGATGAGATTTTTCAAAAAGATTATCTCCAAAAATCTTTCGACATTCGAGCTTTAAACAGGGAAAAACTAAATAAAGATTTTGTATTAGTTCCTACACTTATGTTTAGGAAAACTTGAGATATACAAAGTCAGTGATTTGATTATTACAACTTCTGGACATCTAGACCACATGCGTTACGATTAGACAAAGATCAAAAATTTGCACAGATACAGATGTTTTCATGAAACTCACTCTTTGGTCCATCCAAAATATTCAAAGAAATTTTATTCGACGAAAACCTTGATTTTGTGTATGAAGATCTAGAATTTACATATAGGATGCATAGAGCAGGATATCCAATCTTTGTGACTAGCGAACTATTGCTTTATCACATGGAGAGAGACAAAAATATATTGGAGCATGCACGAGTGTGATCCAGATTTGCAGCCTACAGAAAAGCAAAACATAGAGTAATCTTTGTGAGAAAAAATTGAACATTATTAGATAAGATCAAATTTTATTTACTTGGTTTCCGAGCACAACCGCTTCGACTAAGTTTCAAAATAATTCGTTATTGAAAAAAAAGAGAGATATTGCCTCTCATATTTTCTTTGTATCGCGGAACTTGGGATGGATTAGTTTACAAATTATATTTTTACAATGAAAGATCGTAAAAAGAATAGGCTAGATTCTTTTCATTACAATTCTGGATATTTTTTTGTAACAATAAACACTAAAGACAATAAAAAAATATTTGGTGAAGTAATTAAAGACGAGATGGTTTTGAATGAATATGGAAAAGTGGTAGAGAAATATTTATTAAGAATATCTGAAATTTATGCAGATAGTTATGTATGAAATTTTGTTATAATGCCAAATCATATACATACTATTCTTATACTAGATAACTTAAATACTTCGTTCGTAGGGGAAGATAGTATCTTCCCGAATAATAAAAACGGGAGCTTACTAAGCTCCCCTACGAATAAAGTATCAAAGATAGTCAAGGGATTTAAGCAAATTACTTGAAAAGTTATTAGAAATGAAATGTGATTAAAAACCTTCCAACGACAAAAATCATTTTACGATCACATCATTCGTAACGAAGAAGATATAAATAGAATAGTAGAATATATCCAATTCAATCCATACAAACGAGAAAATGATGAGTATTATATTTAAAATCTTACTCCAAATTCCTTACAACTTCTTGCATTTTCAATATCTTCTTTTGATAAGGATATACTTTTGTCCTAGTTCACAAAAAGTTAGATATCAAAAATAAATGCAATCTAGTACTAATTACTATTTCAGCTTTTGAGATTTTTGTAGCAAATTTTTCAAAATCATCTTCTCGATCCAATATTTCAAATCTATCATCCATTTTGCATTCTTTTTTGATTCTCCTGTAGTAGTTCATATCACTATATTCATCATTTCTTCATTTTGCTACAGGTACATACAGTACTTTGTATCATTCTTCTAGATAATACTTGATATCTTTGATTATATCATCCAAAAAGTCTTCACCGTTTTTGTTTACATTTATTACTATATACCTTCATCTTTTAAGTTTATCTTGTTCCAGTCTTTTCCAGTCAAAAGCAAAATAGCTAGTATCCATAAAAAATTCCGCACCTTCAAATCCATATTTTTTCAATTCATATACACTTTCCAGATCTCTAGCATACACATATTTCACTCTTTTCATCAGATAGTCAAAAAGTTTTTTGTTTCTATCTTTTTTTGGTACCTGTATTCATCACATTAGGTATATATTTGGTTTTTGTTTTAAGCATGGAAATATTGATACTAACCAATACCAATAAGTACTTGGTACTTCTTCAGTCAGTATCTCTCCACCCCCAATTATTATACTATCGACTTCTTTGTATTTTTTCAAAGTTCTACTATTTTTGTCCCTAATAAATTTCCAAAATGATCTAAATCATTTTGGTATTTCTCTCAAAAATTCAATATTTTCTACATCCACAAATTGTCCCAAAAACTTTTTGAGCCAGCCTGGATTGTATGCAGAGATGTATATTTTTTTGTCTTGCTCTTGCAAAAGTTTGATAGTTCACAAAAGTATGAGTTCATCTCACATATTTTTATAAGACCAATTTCATACCAATAGTACTTTCTCTCATTCTATATTTAATTTCTTCCCTAGATCCATATTTTTACAAAATACTAAAAAATCGCTATGTATAATAGCGATTTCTATTTAAAAATCAAATTTGTTTAATTTTCTACTGTACCCACACTATTTCGCCATTCGTTCAAGTAAGCTACATAATCTTCTTTATTTTCTTGCAATGTTTCAGAAAGGTCTTTCAATGTTCTATTGAAAAGCCAATCATTGATTACTTTGGTTTCATTTTTCCATATTTGATATCGCTCTGTATTATCAAATTCTATACTTCATATCTTTCATGCCTTTAGATGAAATGGATTTTGGCTTTTAGCTGTTTTATTAGCAAAATTTTCTTTGATAAAGTTTGTCAGGTTTGCTGTATTAAACAACTCTTCATATGTTTCAAACTTAATATTTCATGTACTATTTGTAAGTCATTCGATAGTTTTATTTTGCAAATCTATTCAATTTGTTTTTAAAATATCTTCTATTTTATAATTGTTTGTATCTTTGACTTCTATCAAACCTTCTTCTATCCATTTTGCTATCTGTGTATTGCTAGGCTCTCCATTATCGTATTCTTTTGTAATTTTGTACCAAGCTTCTGGACTAGATGGTTTTAGTCATTCTTTCTCTAGTTCAGCATTGATAGGGGATTGTATCTTATCATAATATTCAGATACATTTTGTGTTTCTAACAATATCGTAGTATTGTCTTCAGCTAGATCTTCAAATTCTTTTATATTATTTATTCACATATAAGCCAATGATTTATTCAAGGCTTCTGGGTCATTAACCACACTTTTCATAGCATTCATATGATAGTCTTTTTCGTCTTTTTCCATAGTCGGATGGGTGCTTATATAATTTTCATATTTTGTTTTATTGATCTGCATTTTTCATCATTTTTCTTCTACCATTCACATAGATATTAGAGTATTTATTGGTATACCACCAATACATCTCAACGTATTCGCTTGAGGTATTATCTGTTCTTTAGCAGTTTCTTTGTTGGTATTAGCAACTTCTGCTATTGTTTCTGCACCAGCATTAGATTTACCAAAGGCATCTTTAAACCAACTTTGTATCTTATCAGTATTATTCAACGCTAAGATACCACCAAGTGTACCAGCTATCCAACCTCGTCTTCATTTACCTTTTGTAGTAAATATCTTGTATATAGCAAATGCTCACAAAGCAAGCATTCATACTTTACCAAATTTTGCCCAAGCAGCTTGTTTCTTTTTGTCATTTTCATCTATGATTCACATTTTTACAAGCATATCAGAAAATAGATTTCACCTTTCTACCTTTGATCATCTACTATATTCTGGCGATCTTCCGCCCGTATTGTTGTAACTTCCACCAGCCACTTCTGTTTTTTTACTTGTTATGTCATAATATAATCAAATATCCTTATTCATTATATATTCAAAATCTTTTTTATGTGCTTCATAAAAAGGATGCTGACTAGGATGTTCTATATCTCATGACCAGACATCTTTTAAATATTTTTGCAATCACTCTGCATCTTTATTCCACAATTTACTTAATGTAGCATTTTTCAATAATTTATTATATTCCATGTTATATTTTGATGCTATTTCTTGAAACAATGCTTCTTTTTTCACGTCTCATATAGAGTTCAAGATAGATGGTATGTCGGCTGTATTTTTTCATAAAGCTATCATTTGACGTACTTCTTCTAGTTTTTCTTTGTGTCAATTTAGTATATCTACCTCTTCTACAAAACGATCTATGTTTGTAGTATATTCATAGTTTTTTAATTCTCTTTTTATACTTTTCAATGATGCTAAATCATCTTTGATGACTTGTTCAAACCTAACTTTGCTGTACCTATTGTCAGCAGCTTTTGGTGCTCTAGGCCACCTTCTATTTTCTTGAAACCAGTCTATCAATTTATCTATTTCTGTTATTAATTTTTCTGGGCTAACCTCATTACTTTCATTGCCAGTTTCAAGACCATTATTTGATCCACTATTTATATTGTTCTCTAAATCCCCAAGCTCTTGTTGGGTATACATTTTAGTCAAAAATTTATTCAACAAAGTATCAGATTCCAAAGTGTTTTCTTCTTTTTCCTTTTCGGCTTTTAGGTATTCTCTAAATACAGCCTCCTTTACACAAAACTTTTCTATCCTATTTCAATCATCATCTATTCTATTACCATTTTTATCTTTTTGTTCAAAAATATACAAATTTCATTGCTTTTTTATTTTTATGTTTTCATTTTCTAGATCTGAAAAAAAATCCTCATTAAAATATTGATCCAGCTTATCTTTGTTGAGCTTTTCTCCGGGATTTTTATCTTTTTCCTTTAGTTCTTCTATCTTAATATTTTCGATACCAGACATAATTTAGTCAAACTATTTATAAAATCTTATATCTTATTATACTCAAAAACTGTTTTTAACAAAAAAATACCAAGCAATATGAGTATTTTACTTGGCATTATATGATATATGTGATATAATATGTTATTTTAATCTTTTTTTGATGTCTTTTTCAATTTTTTTTAGATCAAGCTCTTTTTGTAATCCAAATTCTTGACTTATTAGGGCCAATAAACCAATTAGTCTTTGTTGATTTATAGGTATATTATCATGATATTTTTGTGACAATTGCTTTATGTAAGACATATATTTTTCAAAAGATATCCTTCAACCATCAAATTGAAGTATTTGCTCAAAGTATTTTTTTAAACCATATTTTTCTGTCTCTGTTTGGAAAAAAGGTACAAAAAATCATACAATTATGACATTATTTATACTTTTTCTGATATAGGTCATATTATTTTTTGGATTTGTTACTTTGAAGAAAGTTTGATATACATTATCCAATATTTTGTCATTTTTTATACTTTTAAGCAAAAAAGACAAAAATTCAGCCATTTGATTATTTTTTTGTTTATCTTTTTTGATTTCGTCTTGTGCTTGCTGTGCCTTTTTAGAGTCAGTTTGAGCTCTTTTTACATCTTTTTCTGTTACCTTTCCCACATCCTGTCTTATTCATTCTCATGTATCTATACCATCTATTGCTCAAATATTTTCATTTACCATTTTATATATTTATTGTTTAAAATTTTTTACAAATTTTCTAGTCATCGAGTTTCTTCTATTATGTTTTCAAAAAACTTATTCATCCTATGGTGTCTTTGTTCTGCTAGTTTTTTACCAGTTTTGGTAAACATTCTATCTTTTATTTTTGATAATTTGACTATATATTCTCTATAAGCAGTGTCATCTATACTGTATTCTTCAGTTTTCAACAAATCTACATGTTTATCATTGTGCAATTTTGCTCAAACTTCATTTGCATACATAAAAGCTCTTCATATTCACACAGCTCATATACTATCAATCTTATCCGCATCAAACAATACTTTTGCCTCCAAACTTTTTGGTTCATTGTTTTTTCTAAATCTGTGTGTTTGTATACAGTGTACTATTTCATTTATTTTGTCTTCTCACAATCCAAATTCATCCAAAATTTCTTTTGCCAATTTTGCTCAATATTCTGCATGACATATTTTTCATTTTGTCTCAGATTGTTTTGGTCTTCAAATATCGTGCAAAAGAGAGGCAATTTCCAGTATTTCTATATTTGCTCATTCTTTTTGACCAATATGTTTGCACAAATAGTGTACTCTCATAGTGTGATCTAAATCATGAGATCCGTTTTTTTCAAATATTTTCTTTATTTTACTCTTTATTTTATTCAACATTTCTCTCAATAGTATTAAAGTTACTACAAGTTTTTTATAGTTTTACGCTTGAATTTCAATGAGAATTATTTATACACATATCACCGCAAATTTTTGAGGACTATTTTTTTGTATAGTGGAGAGGTGCCTGAGTGGTCGAAAGGAGCTCACTGCTAACGAGTCGTACGAGCGATCGTACCGCGGGTTCGAATCCCGCCTTCTCCGCCATTAAAATTTGCGACCACAAATGGCTTTGTAGCTCAGTTGGTTAGAGCATCCCGGTTCAAAGAACCGAGGAAGGTCGACGTTTCAAATCTTAATATATAGTATTCAAATAATAATGAAGTGATTTGTTTATATATTAGAAATGAAAAATTGAAAATACTATATTTGAAGTAGTCAAAATGTAGAAAGAAGGTTTGAAGAACATAATAGATGATTAGTAAAGTCAACAAAGAATAATAGACCATTAAAACTATTGTTTGTCAAAGAGTTTAAAGATTATAATTCTGCTTTGAAACAAGAATTGTCTCTCAAAAAACAAAAAGATAGAAAAGCAGTAGAAAGATTTATGGCTTTGTAGCTCAGTTGGTTAGAGCGCGCCTCTCATAAGGGCGAGGTCGGCGGTTCAAATCTGCCCAAAGCCAAATTTGAAAACGTTCAGTTGCTTAGAGCGGTCTCGGTCATAAAATGACCGGACAGGTCGGATTCTACTGGATCTGCCCAAAGCCAAATTTGAAAACGTTCAGTTGCTTAGAGCGGTCTCGGTCATAAAATGACCGGACAGGTCGGATTCTACTGGATCTGCCCAAAGCCAAATTAAGTTAAACGTTTATAAAGTTGAAAGGTAACTAAACTTTACAAACTTTCATTTTTATAACTTTTAACTATCTTAGTAGTCATTCGTAACAAAATAGCTTATTATCTAATTTCTATGAGTCAGAATTTAGATGATAATCGTTTAAAAAATTATTTTTAGATTATTCAGGATTCTTATTATGGCAAAAAAGAAATGATGAAGAATTACAGTAGCAATGCAATGTTCTGAGTGTAAAAAAGTAAATTATTTTACAAGCATCAACAAAGCAATTACACCAAAACTAGAACAAAAAAAATACTGTAAACAATGTAAAGCACACACCTTACACAAGTCTAGAGAAAAATTAAAATAATTTCTAGCAAATTTTTAATAATGTAAATTTAAAATCAATGTTAAAGATAAGATTAGCAAGACATGGTAGAAAGAAAGCACCATTTTATCGTATAGTACTTACAGAACATACAAAGCCAGCTCAATCTGGTTACAAATTAGTTTTGTGACGATTCAATCCTTTGTCTCACACAATGGAAGCAAATATAGATGAGATAAAAAATTGGATTTCAAAATGAGCGCAACCTTCAGAGAGGGTAGCAAAACTACTTTTTGCTGAGACAAAAGACAAAATGTTTAAAGAATATTTTTTGGAAAGAGAAAGCACAAAATGAAAAGCTAAAGAAGCTGAAAAAAAGGCAGAAGCAGAAGCTAAACAAGCAGAAGCAAAAGAAAAATCAGAGGCAGCCGCAAAAGCAGAAGCTGAGAAGGTAGAGGAAGCAAAACCAGAAGAGGCAAATGATATTGTAGAAGAAAAAACTGAAGAAAAAATTGAAGATAAAGTAGAAGAAAAAACTGAAGATGCTACTCCAGAATCTAAAGAAGAGATAAAAGAGGAGATTGTTGAAGAAGAGCCAAAAGAGGAAGAGAAAACAGAAGAAACAGATGAGACAAAAGAATAATCTTTTGTCTTTTTTACAAATATAAACACAAATTAAATGCCAGAATCTTATGCTACTAGCTCTATACAAAATGCGATACTTATAATATTAGCATTGGTTATTATAGCTATTTCAGCTTGAAGTATATATGCCTTTATACGTGCCATATTTTTGTTTATATTTTCTCAATGAAAAGAAGAAAAAATTAAAAAAGCATGGAATAGTATTAGGTATATGATTATGTGAATATTTTTGACTGTATTTTTGTTGTTTTTCTTTCCATTGGTTTTCAAACGAATGTGATTGGATGATTATGAAGATTATAGTGCAAAAAACATTTTCAACAAAGCTGGTGATATGATAGAAAAGGCGTTTCAAATAAAAGATATTATTCAAAAAAGTCAGGAAGAAAATCAGTATAGAGATCAATTGTATTATGATGATAGTTTTGAGGAAAGATTTTATGAAGACTATACTTTGTAGTTAGGAAAAAATTTATTGACAAAAGTTTTATAAAAATTAGACTAAAAAAAATATTTATCTTTTTTCATCAACACAAATGGCTAAAAACTCAAAAGCATCTCAAAAAATGATGAAATTATTACACAAATTTAATAGATATAGCAAGCGTGAAAAATGGTTTGTGATTTATTTGTTAGTTTTGTTGTTTTGTTTATTGTTCTTTCCTATACTAAAAGTTACCTCTCTTAGAGGTAGTGGTGGATATGGAGTACGATTATTTTCTTCAAGCTATTTCAAATCTACACTGATAATACTTGTGTCTATGATTATACTCATAGGACGAAACATTAGTTTCAAATTTAAAAATTTATTATTATCATATTTTGGCTGAAGAGACAATGACTCGCTTATAAACTTTTTGTTTTTGTTTATCATTACTACATCATTCTTTGCTATTACAGACACTATACATGTAGCTTCATGAGTAACATCTAGAGTTATAGTATCAGGATGAGGTAAATTTATCCAAGTGTTATTATTGATTGGTATTATACTTACATTGGTGTCTGTCATCAAATCAGCCAAAGAAACTTGAAAAAAAACCAAGATAATTAATATGGTAGATGAAAAACATAAGTGAAGAGAGGACCATGAAGATACAAAAAAATGATTATTTGAATAACTTAATATATAAAATTTTAAAAAACGTTCCAATGAGTTGGAACGTTTTTTTATTCTAAAAATTTTAAAATTGATTCTACCAAAGAGCTGTTATACAAGACATCTATATTTATATCCCACAATAGTGCTTGTATTTTATCATTCATCATTAAGTCACTTGAAAAGTCAGAAAACACACAAGGACAAGATAGACATTCAGCAACTGCTATTGGACTTGAGTTTTCTATATCGTCTATATTGATATTATAATCTAATCATCATATATTACAGTTTTCATTTGCTCATATTTCTGGACAACCATCCAGGTCTTCTATACCATTATAGTTTTCAGGTATTTCCGGACACATATCTAGGTCATTTATTATTCAGTCGTTATCGGTATCGTTATTATATTCATCATCTTCTCATCAATTATTATCCAAGTTTAAAAACAATCAATCACATTGGTCTCACCAACCGTTATTGTTTAGGTCCATTTGATCTAGATTCTCAAATATTGGACAATTATCCAAGCCACAAATATCGTTGTGCATATAGAGTATTTCACTATTTATATTTTCTGCATTTATTTCACAGTTATTATTTTCATATTCTAGTATTCATATTAAGTTTGGCTTTCCATCACCATCTATATCATCATCACATATATCAGGAATTCAATCTCAATCCATATCACACAAATAATCTCACAATTCTCAATTTATATAAGCTTCCATACACATATCTTTGTTTGATATTGTTATAGTTTCACTTGTTTCCAAACTTATACATTCGTCTACAAAAAGTGATGTTTTTGGATAATATATTCATTCTACACCATATTTATTTTCTTTTTGTTTGGGTCGTACGTCCAATCAATCACTTATTCTTTCTGTATCTCATTCTTTATATCTCATCAACATTAGCAAAGTATCAGGTATATATCCAATTTTTTTTATCGTAAATACCAGATTTTCATTACTACTAGATACCAATTCATTTATGCTAGTTTTTATAGCGTAAGAAGATTCTAATGTACGATCTCTTATATATACTGTCAAAAAGTTTTTTATTTCTTTTCAGTTTTTTAACTTTACTGTTTGTATTATTATTTTTTCTCAAGCCTTCTCATATTTATGATTATGGTCAAGTTTTTTGTTGTTTTCTATCTCACCATCTCACCAATTCCAATTTATATTTTCAATATCCTGTTTATCAAATCATGATATTTTTGTATTTGCAAAAAGTTCATCTCATTTTTCTATCATTACTTTATTTGTATTCAACAAGCTAGCTATTTCTCAGCTACCAATTCACAGTATTGCACTTGCCGCAAATACAACTTCTCAGTTTTTCATACCCTTTAGGGTAACCACCTGGCTCTTTTGTTCTCTAAATATTTTGATAAATTCTTTATTATCTTCATTTTCTATCTCACCATCTCACCAATTCCATACTAAATTATCAAAACTTCATTGAATATCTGCACTTATTTTTATTTCAAGTGGTAAATCACCAGATATTTTGTCCAATTTTATTTGAGTGGCATTATTTTTGTCTGTATTTCTTCACACAACTACAGTATTTTTGGCATTAGCATCATTATTTACACCTTTTGCATAAGCTCTTATGTTATATACTCCTTCATTTGTATATGTGTGCGATACTTCTTTTCATTCTCATTTAGTTCAATCATCAAAATCTCGTGTTATATTGTCCAATATTTTTCAATCTGTCACAGCCTCCAGATATACTGTAGCTGGCGCAAGACCACTTATTTTTTTTACATCTATATACATTCATAGATTTTCATTCGAATTTTCACACGCATCTCATATGCCATTATTGTTGCTATCTATCTGATCATTATTTTGTACAAAAAAACAATTGTCGTAGCCATCTTTCAATTTTGAAACAACTATTCTTCATAGATCATCTACAATTCATATTGGGTTTGATATTCAATCACCATCTATATCATCGTCACAGACGTCCCCAATTCAGTCTCAGTCTGTATCTTTTTGACTAGGATTATAATCATTAGGACAATTATCATCTATGTTTTCCATTGGATCACAATCATAGTTTGTGTCAAACTCACAATCTATTAGTTGAAATAAATTATACAAAGTTTCCAATACATATTTTCACTCTACCAATTCATGTATTTCTCAGTTTTTAAATTTTTCATGTTCTACTATATTATTATCATACAGTATATTCAATTCAGATATAGGTCGGTATCATTGCTTTATATCACCAAAACTTTGCATAGCACACTTATCGACATTAAACATACAGTATTTCATATATGTACTCAAATCTTCTTCACTTTTTAGTATTCAAGATATATTGAGAGCAGCATTATCTTTTATTATTTTTGTATCATCATCATTTAAGTTTTCATATGGGTATGTTTCTTGGTCAAGACTATCCATCCAATCTTTTACATCATTTCGATTTATTAGATATCTATTGTACACATACTGATCTGCAATGTTTAAAACTACTTGCAGAAACTCTCATATGGTTGTGTTTCTATTTCCACAAAATTTTCCATCACATATTGGACTTACTCATTCTGGATATCATCTCATCCATACATTATCTCATACATATGCTACACAATAATAATACATTTTACCATTGTAGTATCATCATTTATATCAAATATCACCAAAATCTTTTCCGGGTAGAGCAGTGAAGTCATTCCATCGAGGATTTATGTATTTGTCTATCATCCATTGAGGAGTATTTACACAATCGTTACAATTTACAGCATTCAAGAGTCTTGTAAGTTCATACCTAGATACCTGATTAGTTTCCAATATCTCATCTACTGGTATACCAGTTTGCCTAAGATTATCCAAAAATCATTCATAGCTACTCAGACTTATTCCCAAAATAGAAAAACTAATGAATAATGTAAATATTCACTTCCAAATTGATTTTTTTCTAATTTTTCACAAAAGTTTGTTTATCATTAGCTTTTCATCCATATAAAAAGCTAATATAATTATACTCAAAAAGGTATTTTTATCCAAAAAATTGATTTTCCTTAGCTTTAAGGGTTGACTTTGTTTATTTTTTATATTCAATCTTGACTCCTATATCCAATTCTCAGCTTTCGCTATAAGCTCATATGATTTGATTTAGTTTAATTTTATCGTAACTATCAATTTCTGGAGCGTGTAGTCGTGGACGCACAATTATAGTAGGATTGTCTTCAGTTCATTTAAATCACATTATATATCCAATTAGTTCAGTGTTCAAGGTTCATAGTGAAGAGGTCTCGCTCTGCACTCTGCGCTCTGCACTCTGCACTTTGAATTCAACAATCTTTTTCAATTTCAAGAATCTTTCGTGAATAATGTCTCCATCGATTTTATTTAATAACTTACTCGATTCTGCCAATGGTTCATCATGATATTCAAACAAAGCTATATTATCAAAATTTGATTTTTCCAAAAATTCACAAAGCTCTTTAAATTCTTCTTCAGTTTCCCCTGGAAATCACACGATTATATTTGTTCTCACAAACCTAGTATCAAAGTTCTCATCTATAAAATTCAACAATTTGTATATATTTTTTTGGTCATAAAATCTACCCATATTTTTCAAAACATTTGTGCTAATATGCTGTAGTGGTATATCAAAATACGGTATAAATTTTTTGAAATTTTTCAATTTTTCCAACTGATTCAGAGTTAATATATCAGGATATAGATATAATATCCTGTACCTAAAGTCTCATTCAATTTCTTCTATTTTTTCCAATAGTTCAAATAGCATAGATTTGCCATACAGATCAATTCAATATCTATTTGTATCTTGTGCTATCAGTATAATTTCTTCTATTCACGCATTTACCATATTTTCAAATTCCTTCAAAATATTTTCCATCGGCAAAGATTTTTGTTTTCCTCTAATTTTTGGTATGATACAAAAACTACAATTATTATTACATCATTCTGCTATTTTTAAGTATTCAAAACCATATTCTGCATTGGTATAAGCTCTTGTTCACTCATATATTTTACTTTGTCATATTTTTTTGCTATCGTATCAATTTATCAAATTATTTATATTCACCTTATCCCAGTCAGACCAAGATACAAAATGTATGTTGTCGTTTTTCATCAATTCATCCCATTTTTTCATTTCATCTTTGTCTATTTGTGTCTTGTCTAGATTTTTAAAATAATATGCACCACAACCCATCAAATATATTTCTTTTCATTGATCTAACAATTTATACATATTTTCAAACATCTCTTCTCTTGCGCTAGATATAAATCCACAAGTATTCAAAAAAACATATTTTACATCTTGATCATATGGGTCAGTAGAGTAGTGTACTTCGTAATTTGGATTATTTTCAGCCAATTCAAAAATATTTCCAAGTAAAAATTGCGTATCTACTAGATTTTTATTGCATCATAGATTTATAAAAGAAAAATTAAATTTTATCATCTATATTTTCTTCTTTAAATATTGTATTACAAGTGCCAATCAAGCTCAAATAGCAGCAGTATATAGTTGTATCAATCACATACTTTTTGCAAAGATATCAGGCAATATATTTAGTTTTATCAATAATACTGTCACCAAAAACAAAAATCAAACTTTAGCAGATATTCATATTATTATGTTCATTCATTTTTTATACCTCAATTTCATACTATTTGCTAGAAGTCGATTTCCTATTCGTATAAATGGTGCCAAATACAACAAAAATATAGTAAATGGACCAAAAATTAATCACCTAGCCATTACTGCGACACTTGGTAGCAATATTATTGGTAGCATTTTTGTTTTATTTAGATTTATTCAAGCTAATATTATAGCACAATTTACAAGTGATCACACAAGCAATTGTGGTCATCATATCACAAAAGGAACCAAAAAAGCCAAGCTCAAATATATCAAAAATTCTGTATTATTATTTATTTTCAAGATAAAATTATTTGTTTTATGAGTGATAATTGATTTCATCTTATTTTATTTATTTAAATTATTTAGTTTCTATCCATTTTGAAGCCATTGTAGCATCACATGCCATTTTTGCGTATTTCAATCACTCTGCATCGATTTCACCTCCTCAGCGAAGATACATCCAAGCTACCATATCAGCTTGTGTTCACATAGCTGTATTACATCATCATGCCATGTCACTTGGACATCATTTTTTGGAAAAAGTACCAGCTCACTGACATTGTAGTTTCATTTGTTGCTCTGTCCAAAATGATCCATAGTACTCTATACAAGTAGATGAATCTGCTATTGCATCACAACTACCTTTTGCCTTACCGCCACTTTTTTTGTCATCTTCACCATCTTCCAATTCTCTTACCAGCTCATAATCTTCATCTACTCACTCAAACTGTTCTTCCAGGATTTTTTGTTGTAATTCTTCTCCAGCATATACTTCTCCATCTATCATCATTTCTCATTTTACCAAACCGTTTTCACCAACTACCGCATCTTTTGGTACATCACTATTTTTTTTATTTTGACATCATGCCAACAAAAAAACAGAAAATAAAATAAAAATTCACAAAATAACTTTTTTCATTTTTCAATATTTTAAAAAACTAAATATCTTATTTGAATTTAAAACCTAATTTTATTCTGTCTAGCTACCAATATTCTACAAAAAACACAAATGAAATGTAGTGATTTTTGATAGAAGATTGAGTACCCCGCATTTATTGCGGGGCCTAGACTATTTAAACTTAAAACCTAATTTTATTCTGTCTAATCGATGTAATCTTGGCAACGGCAATCAATGTTTCACAAGGAAGTCATACTCCATCTTTACTATCTTATAACAATTTCCTTTCTCATCTCTAATCACTTTTTTCATGATTTCTGGATCTATTTTCCATTCTCAATTTTCATCAAATCATTCAAAATCATCCAATGATTTTATCATTTTATCATTTCATCATTTTGTCGTAGAAACCATCTCAGCTCACTCTGGTATATCGACCTTAATTTCTTCGTCACGTCGAAGATATCATTCCTTCTCAACTTCTTCTTTAGTGAATGAATCATCAATCAAGTAAGCTGCAGTATCATTGAAATAAAATGGGTTCATCGATCATGGAAAGAAATCTCCAAGTATTCAATCCTTTTCCATTTGTTCAAAGATTTCATTCGCTTTTTCAAATCGTTCTTCTTTGGAGTATTGTTTATTTAGTATGTAGAATTGTTTGTTTTTAATTCAAATACACCCCAAACAATAAGAACAATTCTCTATATAATAACAATAATAAACATGAGAAGACATAGCTGATCGTTCAGAATTATACATATAATCACCTCATCAAGAATCTAGACAATGATATGCATGATCCATGTGAGGGGAACCACAAACAAAAGTATTATACATATATTTATTTCAATTAGTAGATCCTGCTAATATTAGGTTGCGTCATCAATGAATATTGAAATTCAAATATCAATTTTCTATATTCTCACATTTTACATTAAATGATCATCTAACATTATTAGATTCAATATTATTTCATTTAGAAGCTAAATTCAAAAATTTTGTATAAAAATTATTTTTATCTTTAAGTATTTCTTTTTTTTTCTTTCTGTATTCTTCTTGTGAATATTGTATATTATCTATGCAATAAGATTGATTTTGTAAATTATCACAATCAATACATTCACTACAACCAATCATATTAGTGCAAAACCACAAATTTGAAGAATCAAATATGAATTTAGAATAAAAAGTATTATAAGAGTTAATGATTCATACCGAATTGAAAACGTTTGAACATCAATTTCGCACCATTACAGAACTATATACATTGCTACATTTTTCTTTTACTTCAAAACTATATAGTACATTTTCACAATCACTAAAAGGTCATATGCTTAAGTAACAATTTTTTATACCATATCATCCTGAATCTATATATTCAGAATTTTCATAAGGCAATAATTTTTTTAGCCTGACACAAGGTATTTGAGTAAATAAGTCTTTGTAATTATCAAAAAAACTTTTATTAAAATTATACCCTCTTCCATATTTATCAAAGCTATCTCTAATTTTTTCATAATCTTCATTTGAGTGTAATGGTCAGATCCTATTAACATCAGGATATAATGTTACATTATCATCTCTTTTGTAAAATATAAAAGATTTCCAAGATGCCAAATTTTTCAAAAAATCTCTTCGTTCGATATTTTTTATTTTTTCTCACATTTTATCTTCTCGTTTTTTTAGATTCATTTGGTATCTACAAATTAAATTTTTCGACAATCATTTTTGCAACTTTATTTGGATCAAGGTTTGTATTATCTATTCTTATATAATTTTTATATGGAATTTCTCAAATATTAGAATTAAGTTTATGTTCAATATGAACTTCTCTGAAGTGTTTATCTGATTCCTTGATTTTTCTTTTTGTAGGTTTGTGTTTTAATCTATTTGGACTTTTATTGCGTTCTAATCTTTCATTCATATCTGCCTCCAATTCTACAAAACAAACCTCTGCTCATTGAGTTTCAAACATTTTATATAAATTATCAATGTATTCCCAATCTGATTTTTTATTAAAGGCCCATACATATGTAAATATCATTCATTTCAAATCGCTCTTAGAGACTTCTTCAAATATTTTTTGGCGAAAGTGAGTGACAAGTTTTTTCCCTGTTTCTGTTCAATAATCAAAAAAAGGGGCGACTAATTCTATGGTCATATGATTGTGAAAAAGTTTTAGTCCAGTCTCTTTTTCCAATTCTTGTCATACAGTCATTTTCCCCACAGCTAATGGTCAAAATATTATAACTAATTTCATAAATTAACTAATTTTATAAATATAAAGAATACTTGATACTAGTTTTTTTTTGTATATTATTCAACACATATTTAATAAAATAAATATTGAATGTCGAAATCCAAGTATCCAAATATCAAAGATTTTATGCAAAAAAAAGACAAAAAGACTTTGCCTTTTATCGATCATTTATTGTGAAAATTAGACGAACATATAGCCAAAGAGGGTAGGGTATTACTTTTGACCTTGACCAAAAAATCTAGTGAAGAGATTACAAATTATCTAGTATCCAAATGATACAAAGCCTACTATCTTCATAGTGAGATAGCCACTATGGATCGTTGGGAAATTATCACCAAACTCAAAACCTGAGAGATAGACATTATCGTATGAGTAAATTTACTTAGAGAATGAATTGATCTTCCAGAAGTGTCTTTACTTGCAATACTTGATGCAGACAAGGAATGATTTCTCCGTTCTACTACCTCACTTATCCAGATCATCTGACGTGCATCTAGAAATCCAAATTCTGAAGTAATACTTTATGCTGACAACTTTACAGAATCTATGGTCAAGTCTATGCGAGAGACTTATCGTCGCAGAGAAATCCAGCAAAAATTCAATGAAAAAAACAATATCAAACCGACAAAAGCCACATCAAATATCAAACAACTAGACTCAGTCAGGACTGATCAAAATTTGGATCAACAATTTTCAGCCATCACAAAGTGAAAAGTAAAAAGACTCAAAAAAATGACCAAAAAAGAAAAAGACCTTATTTCCAAAGATCTTAAAAAACAAATGGATATTGCTATCAAAGAACGAAGATTTGAAGACGCAGCAATTATCAGAGATCAAATCAAAGAACTAGAAGGGGAGTAGTTGCAACAGACAATCAATTAAAAAGTCAATTATTTTTTTTATTTTAATAGTTTTCTGGTATCTTAAATACTTGATATTTTTGTTTTTTTATGTATCGGTATATGTGATTGTTGTTTTTTATATGTAGTATGTTTACAATGAAAAAAAATTTTTTCCACACAAACAAAATTAAACTCCTTTTTGTTTTATTTTTGTCTTTGTGATTGTTTTGATTTTCTTTTGCTTTATTAACCTTGACAACCCCAATAGTTACACCAACAGCAGACGACACACCAAGTTTTCAGTTTAGTTCAGATTTTGAAACAGGATCTATTACTTATAGTGGGTGATGTGTTTGAGATATTGCAAGTATAGATGCCACTTGAACATATACAGTCAATTACAATATTTTATCAGATGGTATATACAATTGTGCTATTATCATAGATTGAGCTACGTTAAGCATAAATCAATTTGAAGTTGATACTACATGACCCAATATTTCCTTTACAAATGATGCAGAAGTTTGACCTGTGCAGAGTGATACCATAGCTTTGGATCGATGAGACGCATCAGTTATGAAACGAGATTATGATGCAGATTGATCTTGTTCCACTTTAGCCTGAGATTATTCCAATACTTATACTGTTAGCTTAGTAGAAAACACAGCATCAAACAACTGACAATACATTTGTTTTTATGGAGAAGATGCTTTATGAAACATATCTACACTTTCTACTTCAAATGATCTTAATATAGACATAAGTGATCCTACATACAGTGGAGTAACTAGTGGATCTTATTATTCAGGCAATATAGCTATTACATATTCAGACACAAACATATCATGAGCTACACTAAATTGAAACTCTTATAATAGCTGAGATACAGTCTCAAGTGAGTGAACATATGTTTTTGTTGTATCAGATTTAGCAGGAAATTTTACTGGAGCCACATTTACAATAGACAAGACTGATCCAGATGTTTTGGGAGTCAGTGATTGATCGTATTACAATAGTGACAAAGTCATCACATATTCAGATACAAACATATCATGAGCTACTATGGATTGAACTGGTTTTCCTAGTTGATCTACTATTAGCTCTACTGGTTCACACACTCTGATAGTAGAAGATTTAGCTTGAAACTCTACTACAATTACATTTTATATAGACAAAACATATCCTACATATTGAGACATATCAGATTGAACTTATTACAATACTACAGTAAATCCCACATACAGTGATGCAAATTCAGTATCTGCCACACTAAATGGGGTACCATTCAATAGCTGAGATCCTGTGTCTGTAGACAACCCATATACTTTAATAATTACAGATATTGCTTGAAACTCTGTTACTGTAAATTTTGTTGTGGACAAAACGGATCCTACATACTGATGATTTGTGGACTGATCTTATTACAACACAGATGTAACTATCGCATATTCAGATACAAACATATCATGAGCTACTCTAAACTGAAGTGGTATATCTGATTGATATATAGAGACTTCTGAAGGCTTACACACATTAGTAGTTATAGATCTCGCCACAAATAGTGATACAGCCTCTTTTACAATCGACAAAACATATCCATCTTACAATTGAGTAGTTGATTGATCTTATTATAGTGGGTCTGTTGCCATCACATATAGCGATGACAATTTAAGTACAGCCACATTAAATTGAGCTCCATACGCAAGTTGAGATAGTATCTCAACTGATGATGATTATGTATTTTATATAGATGATTTAGCTTGAAATAGCCATACAATTAGTTTTGTGGTAGATACAATATCTCCTACAGCAAGCGTTTCTTATTCGCCAGCTACTCTTACAAATACAGATGTAATTGCTACTCTTACATGAGCAAATGAAATTATTATTATAGATAGCGTTGGATGATCTGGTCACACCTTTACATGAAATGATACTCATTTATTCCAATTTCATGATTTGGCCTGAAATACATGAGAAGTGTTGGCTACTGTAGATTGGATTGACAAGATACCACCGCAACTTACTGGGACCTCAGTGATTACTACCAATAACTCAAATACTTGATATTCAAAAGCATGAGACACTATCATGATTACATTTTCTGTCACAGAAGATTTAATGTCCAATCCTGCAGTTGAGATAGATTGATGATGAGTTATGAGTTTTATGGGTGAAATCGACAATACCTATATTTATAGTCGTAACATGACATCTGGCGATCCTGATTGAGTTATCTCTATCAATATTTCTATGGAAGATCTAGCCACAAATACAAATTCTGAATCAGAAGCTTCTACTATAGTTTTTGATAAAACAGCACCAGCTGGCATATCTATTATCACACCTAGCAACGAGCAATGGTTAAAATGATCAAATTGAGTAGATCCAAGCATAAACTTTGAAATTACACGAAGCGCTTGAACAGAAACCAATTATTGATCTAAACCACTACAAATACAATATTCTAGTCTATGAGATTTTTCTGATACATACAATATTTCTACATGAACAGAAAATGATGGCTCATATTTGTGGACTATACCAGCTTGATATAATACAGATACTGCATTAATTAGAATTATGGCTACTGACCTTGCAGGTAACTCAACCACATTTGTTGGTAATTCTTTCAATATTGATAGTATCAAGCCTACAGAGATTACTATTACTACACCAAACTGACTGGAATATTTAAAATGAGGAGATGAATATGATATTTCATACAACTGATGAGTAGAAAGTAATATAGCATCAAAGCAATATAGTCTTTACAGAGCTTGAATATTCAACAGAAATTTAAGTGTTACACCACAAAATAAGCGAATAGTTCCATCAGACCTAAATAGTCAAAATATGACCATGAAAATTACAGTTACTGATCAAGCTTGATGGTTCAATGATTGAGATAGTTTAGAGTTTACTATAGACAATACAGATCCAATTTTATCATTTTCAAACAATAGTACTTGGACCAATTCTACCATAGTATGAAACACTTCAGTATCTGATAATTTTGCATTGCGATTGACTGGTAGTGTGGCAGTATACAAAGATACTGCATTCACAAGTTCTTGTAATGGATGAACATTAACAGTTCCAACTTATTCATCTGATGGTACTTATACATCTTATGCTTGTGTAGCGGATAGAGCAGGAAATGTTATTACATGACAACAAACTTATAATATAGATAAGACCAATCCTTTTGTAAATGCTGGTCTAGATCAGATTGTAAATTGAGTTAGTACACAAGATACAGATATATATGATGTATTGTCTTGATGAGTTATGTCAGATATAGATACTATATTGCGAAGTCAAATTTCAGGTCCATGAACAGCATCATTCAATCCTTCAGATACTTGAAATACAGATATTACTGCTAGTGCTGATGGTGATTATGTGCTTCAACTTACAGTTTCAGACAATGCATGAAATACAGGTAGTGATACAATCAATTTTACTCGAGATACAGTAGATCCTGTCATTACATGATCAACAGTTACAAATACCAATACATCAAGTCCAGCTTATTCTTTTCAATCAAATGAAACTTGATACATATCATATAGCTGACTTTGTGCCAATTGAAACATATCAAGTGTATCTATTTGAACCAATTCTTTTCATTATTCATCTAGATGAGAAGCTACATACAACAATTGTAAACTTATAATAAGTGACTTAGCGTGAAATCAAGTAGTACATAATGTTCCTTCATTTACAGTAAGTATACCTTCATGAGGTGGTGGATGATGAGGATGATGATCTAGGCAAGATGATTGTGAATTACCATCAGATTTACCTGGTGCCAATGAAGAATGAGTAGATTATTCTGATAGTAGATACGATGATACTTGCTTAGCGGAAATAGAAGATGAAGAGGAAGAGGAGGAAGAAGATGAGCTTGAAGAATTAGAAGAAGAAGTAATTGAATTGTTTGAACCCAATATAGACAAATCTTACATATTAAGTTTGATCAATATCCCAAGTTTTGATGACTCTACCATCGAAAATTCTATGCCAATAATTTCAGATTACATATCTGACAAAATAATCCAAAGAATCATACCTGACGATGAAATAGATCCACTTGTTTACTATTTTAATTCTTTTTTGTCTAATTTTGCAGACTATAAAAACAATTGAAATGAGGCTGCCCAAGATGAAGCTATACAAAACATATCTACTTTTATGTCACACCTCAACAATTATTCTGAATATTCTATACCAAATTGATCTGACGAATTATCAAATGCTATTAGCTTCCTATACCAAAACTGATTGACAATATATTCCGACAAATCTTCTTTTATGCCAGATACTTTTATCACAAGAGAGCAGGCAGCAAAGTTTTTGTCAGTATATGCTGAGGATTTCAAACAAATGTCACCTGATCTAAGTAAAACCTTTGTTTTCACAGATATAAATGATTGAGATCCGACACTTAGAGATTATATTACAAAATCTTATCAAATGTGAATTTTTAATTGATATTGAAGTGTGTTTAAACCCCATTGGAATCTTACAAAATGATGAGCTATAGCGGTTTTACTTAGGATCCATTTGTGAGAATCATTAAATGAATATAATTATCCTCGATACAAAGAATATTATCTTCGTGCTAAAGAGCTCTGAATAACAAACGATCCTAATATACGAAACTTTGATTCCAATATTACTAGAGGTGAGCTAGCTTTGTTTATATATAGGATATCGCAGCAATAAAAAAAACCATTATTTTACAAAAACAAAAACAATAGGACGATTTATCCGTCCTATTGTTTTTTATTATTTTATTTATTGTTTTGTGATTAAGACACAAACATGCTCCAAATCATTTTTACTATCACATATGCAAAGCTTATTACCAATATTCAAAATACTACTTTACCCAATGTACCATTAAATTTGAAGTGTTCGGTAGCTTTTTTGTATCCATAATATATTATCATCAAACCTCATATCAGCAAAGCTATTTGCCCCAAAAATTTTACTAGATATACAGCGTAGTCCAATATAGTATCCCAAGTCATTATTCATGAAGCAAATTGATCGCCCAGACTTAGGTCTGATCCTACACGAGTTCTGACTCATGCTGCATTTGTGGTTTCTTTACCATATGCTGTATCTTTGTAACGATCCCATACTTCTCATCACTCTGATACATTTTCTACTATATTTCCTATGCTTTGATTTGTATTTTCTGGTATAATCTCAAAATCCACATCTTCTGCGATTGATATACTATTTATCATCAACAATAACATAAGCATTAAACTAAATATCAATTTTTTCATTCACATATTTTTATAGATAAAACTATTATTTACATTTTGGTTGTAATTTACTTACAGCTTTGTTTACTTCTACAAAGATATTCTTTATATTAAATACTAATTGTTGTAAAGATATCAACTTATTTTGTATAAAATAATTGTCTAGATAGGATTTTACATTGTTATAAAGTAATTTGTTACCTTTATTCATTATGATTGCTTTAGTATATTCATATTCTTTGTATATTCTGTTTTTTGTCATGTTTTCACAATCTAGATATGCTTGATACATCATATCATAACTATCCTCTGATATGTTTGCCAATTTATTGTTTGCAGTCAAAAACAATGCAGCTTCGCAAAGTCATTCATACTTTTCTCATAAGCTTCGTTTGTTATAATCTACAAAAGTATCTTCTGTTCGAGGTGGTATACCATCTTTTTGTTGACTTCGTATTTCAAAACTTTTGTTTACTGTCCAATGTTTTTCCCATTCATTTTGTATTTTCAGTGGTACAGATCCATCTTTACTGTTTCATTCTTTTGTAATAAATTCTCTCCATTCTTTTCATTTTTCATCAGGCTCTATTCAATATGTTAGATCTGCTCCATTTTCATTTTGTATTTTAGCGTCCAATCTTCTCATCATTATATCTACGATATGATCAAATATATATGTAGAGCTAGGATAATTTCATTCTTGGTCTACGTTACTACAAAGATCATTTTTATTTTTATCTACACTACAACAAAACTTTTTTATATTTCAGATAGATCTTTGTGCTGCTTCTTTGGGCAATATATTTTCATATTTCCAATCATCTGACACAGAACTACTACTCAAAACACTTTCACAATCTCATCACATATCAGCATATACAAAAGAAAATTGTAAGCACATTATTGAAGCTATTATCATACAATATATTTTTTTCATTTTTCCAATATATACAATTTAAATGATTAATAATTTAATATTTTTTTAATTTTTATTTTGACATAACCAAGCTCTTCTCCATTGGCAGTTTTTTGGAATCAGTAGATTACCGTATCGTCATTCGTATCAAATCTATATTTTCCATAAACATCTCCCTCTGTGTATATTTTTCATTTTGGAGATACATATATCCATACATTATCACCATCTAATATAGCTTTACCACCATTAAATTCACCAAAACTGTCTCCATTTAGATCTTCTATATCCATTCATTCTACATTTAGTTCTACCAATTCTTGGCTTTCCAGTGCTATACTAAACAAGTTATTTCATCATATCTCATTTATTCTCACTATAGGCATCCTACTAAAATAGTCTAACCTTATTTCAACTAGATCTTCAAACCCATTCAATATATATATATTACCATTGTTAGGATTAAGTTTTGCGGCTAAGTTACCATCTGACATATAAAATCATATGTCAGTCCCAAAATCAAAGTATTGTCCTGTTATGATTGTTTGTTCAGGTTCCAATTTAAATTTATCAATATCAACTCATCATATGTTTCAAGTCAACATAGACCATATATTGTTTCTTTGTCTTTGAAATTGTACATATCACTCATCCATGTCATTTTCAATTTCCGCTATAATAGACATTGGAGTAGAGTAGTTTTCTATCGTTTCTGTACTCTTTTCCACATCTATTATTTCTATTTTCGGTATTGCAATTTTTAGATTCACTTGTGTTACTTCAGTATTATCATTTATATCCGTAGCTCCAAAATAATAATTTAAATTTTCCACACCAGTAAAAAACAAATCATTCAATTCTATATATCATGTCTTTTCATTTATATTTTCAATCTCATCTATTATATATCATTGATTATCCGCTATCCACAACCTATCAAGTGCAACATTATCTTCTCGTTTTGCCTGTATTTTATAATTTGTACTTACAAAACCATCAAACAATTCACCCGTATCTATTACACTATTGATAGCAGGTCTATAAAGATTTATAATTGGCTCAGGTCATTTATTGTCAGCTATAATTTGTGGTCCTGCTACGATTTGGTTACTAGAACTACTATCTATAAAATACAAAGAGTCTTCATACAACTTTAATGTATATATCTCGCTATATTGCCAATTTCTTGGTATATCATTTATGGTTAGATTTATTGTATCACTATTTTCTTGATATTCCAGCACATCAAATATTAGATTTCCAATCATATCTTCTGTCCTATAGGTTCATTCTTCTAAGCTAATTTTTGTGCCAGTTATATTGGTGCCTACAGGCACCATTAGTACATATTTTTTATCAAAAATATCTTCATTTCCATTGTCTACTATCAATTCTTTATCATTAAATAGATCTACTCTATGTATCATTTTGACTAGATAAGCATCCGGTTCGTCTCACATATAATTACTATTCATCCAAGATACTTTTATGCTATCATAATCAGCTCCATTATACTTAAAGTTTTTTACCTCTCGTTTATCATCAGCTAGTTTTATGTATATATCATTAATCTTTACAAAACCATCTTCACTTTCATCAATCAAATCTTTGTATGAAGATATATCATGCTTATAATAGTCATTTATATATTGAGTATTTTCAT
>DAOTFU010000011.1:0-28428 GCA_035446765.1 Candidatus Absconditabacterales bacterium | reverse complement strand
AAAGACTTTTGGTGTGGGGTGACGATTTTTGAAAAATGGCTGAGCGACCCGAGGCATTTTTACTTACCCCGCAGTACTGCGGGGTAAGTCTCAGCGAAGCGTTATTTTATTAACACGCTCCGCTATGGGTTTCTTTTGTCAAATCACAAAAGAAACGAAAAGGATTTTTGTTCGCAGATTGCAGTCATCATTGGTTTTGAAATGTTTTTGTATGAATACGAAAGATTCTCCCTTCCGTTTCACTAAATGGTCGACTCCTTAAGTTTTGCTTGTTGGTTAACTTTCTGCCAAACCTGATACCTGACAGTGCAATCTCGAACTTTTTTAATAATTAATATTTTTCTATTTGGATTTTGCTTTGTTTATGTTGAGCTGGAGTTCATCAATCTCTTTTTGAAGCTTAAAGATCTCATTCTTTTTTTGAGATATAATTTCTGGATTTGCAACTTGCATCACTGAACTAATCAGAGATTTGAGATGTTGCAGTTGTTCTAATTTTTCTTGTAGACCTTTTTCCATCTCTCACAAAACATCTTTTTTTATTTTTTGAGTTTCAACTTTTTTGATTCATACATTGATATTTATTACATTGTCTGAATCATATCACATTGGTATGTTTTCATGTGGTTTCACATATACAATATCTGAAATATTTATCAAAGATGAAAGCAGGACCTCATTGTTGGACAAAAAATCTAGAAAATCTGGATTGGCCTGTACAAATATACATACACTTTCATGCTTTTTAGATCAATTTTTTTGTTTTAATTCGCGAATTTTAGAGACGATGTCCATCAATAAATTAATTTTATAGTTTTTTTCTTCTGGATTAAATTTTTGAAAATCAAAAACATTGTAATCTCATCGATCTATATCAAATATTTTTTCTATTTTTTGCACAAATCATGGTAAATAAGGTTTTAACAACCTCAATGATAAAGAAAAAATTAAAATCAAAGTATATCATGTATTGTCAGCAGATTCTGTTTTTATGCATTCTAAGTATTTGTCACACAGTGTATTTTTAAAAAAAGAAAATAGTTTGTGTCATAAATCTAAGCTTTTATTTTCCCTTATCTGATATTCATAATCATCTATAATACTCTTTAACACATGTATTATCCAAAGATCATAATCACTTAAATCTTTTGTAATCTTTTTTGTCAGAGACTTTATTTTGATATTTTTGTGTTGAGATATATAATTTTTGTATACATATCTACTAGCATTCCATATCTTGTTTATAAGTTGATTGTAATCTTCAAAAGAACTAATATCAAATACAACATTCATGTTATCTTTTGATCATAACAATGATGAAATCCTAACCACATCTGGACCATATTTTTTTAGAGCATCTCAAAAATCTTTGGTCAAAAACTTAGAATTACCATCATTAATTTTTTCATTTTGTGTATTGATTAGGTTATGTTGCAGAGATATCTTGTCAAATAAGATTCTTTTGGAATATTCTACACCAAGCAAAAGTAAATTTAAAACAAAATCTATATTGTCTTGGTTTATAAAGAACTCTCCAGACAGTATGCGGATCTTATCGTATGGTCATTTATCAAAATCTAACTTATTTTTGTATATAAAAAATACACTATCCACAAAAGATTTGTTGAAACTATCTTCTTGGTTTATTGTGAGTTCTTGTCTTTTGTTGTATATAGAAGATATGTTTAACATAATGTTGTATCATTCTGTTTTGATAGCAAAACTATCTTTGAGTATATCAAGCAATAATACAATTTTTTCACTATCTTTATCTACTTTAGAAAGTAATTTCTGTAAGTCTTTGAGTCATCTAGCGTAATTCCTGCTTTCTTTGGATTTTTGTTGATATATATCTATATACCTTTCTAATTTTGTCTTTTTGTCATGTCTAGAAACAGTAAATAATATATTTACCAAATCGTCTATAGAAAATGACAGTGGTAATAGGTTGTCCAAAACTAAATTAGACAGTATAAGCGTAGGTGTTAAATATTTTTTACTTTTTTGATTTTTGTAATTTTGATGTATAATATCATCGTTTATTGGAAATAAGTCTCATTTTTCTCAATAAACAATAGGTATAGATATGCCTTTGTAAGACTTATTGGAAATATTTACATTTGTATTGTCTTGCAAAAAGGACCTTATTTGTGTCAAATCTAAATCTGGAGAAAAAGATATTTTTTTGTCTTCAAATTGTTGTAAAAGATAATCAATAGCATAAGAATACTGCAAACTTCGTTGTTTGAGAGTTATTTTATCCAAGATCTCTCAAGAATTTTTGTTGGTATGTCTAGATATTTTGATAGTTTCTTTGGATTCTAAATTTCAAATATCGTCTATGTATTTTTCTATATTTCCCAAAAAATCTGATACAGGCTTGTTGGCAAACTCTCATGCATGTTTTGTAAAATTACCATATATATCTACTGCAAATATATCAGTAGGAAGATCGTGTTTTTTGGCTAAATATAAGCCAAACTCATCGTGTCATGGTGTAACTCTATGAACTCCAGATCATTGAAAAGAGTCTATATCTTCATCTCATATAATAGGAATACTTTTGTTGATGATTGGTATAATAAGCTTTTGTCAGATAAGCTTTTTGTATCTTTTGTCTTGTGGATTGACTGCAACGGCTACATCAGCAAATATTGTATGTAAATCAGTGGTTTGTATACTAAGTGCGTTTCACTTTGAATCAATAAAATATTTTAAATTGTATTGAGTGACCTTTTTGTCTTCATTTTTTATATTATTTGAAAAAAAATTGGTCTGTAATGATTTACTTCGATATGCTACCTCTTCTTGTGATAAGATTTTATCATTTTGAAACAGGTCTACAAATACCTTTCTGAGAAAAATATTAAATTCTTCAGAAAATATATCATACTGTCACTTTATGTCTCCTCACAAATTTAATTTTTCCAAAAATTTTATATTTTGTTCTACATGTTTGGATGCTGTATTATACAAATGAAAAGCTTTGGCATCAAAATCATTGAGTGTTGAATAAAAATTGGAAGACAATCCAAAATCTATATTTAGCTTGCATTTTTCATCTTGTAAACTTTTTGTCTCACAATAAAGACTTTGAAGAAAAAGTGAAAAAACCTGAGAAGGGTTTAGCTTTTGATCAGCCGGCAAAAGTGGTCAATATATTTTTGATCAAGTAATAAATTTTTTTTGATTGTAAATATTAGTTTCGTAATTATATTTTTTGGGGAAATTTTTCATTATCAAAAAGAGTGAAAATAAATCAAACAAAAAACTACTCTACTATCCTATAAAGTCTATAAATACTATACAACAAAAGACTTATAATAATAACTAATATAGTATTTTCAAAAGGTCATACTTTTACTTTTTTGGCTTCATCTATAGTGACATTTGAGCCATCAGTACAAACAGCTTGTACTTGATAGTAAGCATATTGATCTTCTTCTGCCAGTTTGTTGAAGGAATACTCAAACCTTGTGTCTGTAGTCTCTCAAACTTTGTGAGAATCTGACATATCTTCCCAATTGGATTTGTATATTTCATAATTATCTGCATTTTCTACAGCATCTCGAGTAAGATAATATTTATCTCATATTTTTTCTGAACTAACTATAATTCATTTTACTACACAAGAAGAATAGGTTTCGTCTGGATCATATTCGACTATCTCAGACATCTCTCAAGCTGAATGAGATGCTTCATCCATTGGCAATACTTGGAAATAATATATGGTGTTTTGTTGTAAATTTTCTATAAGAACTTCTGTAGAATTTACATCTATCATTTTTTGCAAACTATTTCTATCTGTACCATAAAAAATCCTATATTTTGGAGAATCTCAAATCGGATCCCAAGATACATTTACTGATGTACCATCCACTCAAACTGAATGAAATTTTATGTTTGATATGGTGGTGTTTTCTTGTACAAAAATACTAGATATGTCATTGTAATTCTTGTTTGTTCAAGCCATTATTGACAAAGAAAGGTCAATATTTCACTGTGTAGTCATAGTAATTTCTTTGTTGAAAATACCAGGAGACAGTCTATCCATAGGATATTCTGTGCTGTTACTCATCTTGAGAGTAACAGATGTAACTTCTTCAGAAGTATACACATTGAAAGATACTTTATCTCATTGTTTTATGTCACTATTTGGAGTAAACTCCAATGATTCAAATATTCAATCTGCAATGGGCTGGTATATAATACTAATAAGATCTGATTGTCACAATACTATATCATTGATATCTGTAATCTTAACTTGTATATCATTTGTACCACTTTGCAAAGGAGATACATATAGATTAAAATTTCACTGTGAATCTGTATATCAATTGTTGTTGCTTACTCAGTTTAGGTATGCTTCTACCGGAGAGTTTTTGAGAGAAGAACTAGAACCTATTATATTTACTGATGAGTTTCTTTCTGTAGATCATGCAATTGGCGAACTTATATTTATATTTTCTAGATCTTGAGAATTTGATCAATTTCAAACTATTATAGTAGTTTGTCACATAATAGTATCGTCTATTATATCTGAAACTTTAAGAGTATAAGTACCAGCTTCTTGTACTTGAAGTCATTTTGAAAATAATTTGATTCATTGATCTTGTATCAAGAAGGAATACAGACCATCACTAGGTACTACATAACTATCTGGCATAAGTCATTCAACTTCTATAAATACATCTCAAATATATTCTTTGACTATCATTCCATTCTTGACAGCGCTAATTGTAACATCTACTGATTCTCATACTGCAAAAGTATCTGGTTCTACTTGTACCAAAAAAGCATCTGGCTCTTCTGCAAATACAAAAGTAGACAAAGCAACAACAAACGTAAACAATACGAACAAGAACTTTGGGTAAAGTCTTTTCATTTTTTAATATTTTAATTTAAAAATCTTGATGATAATCTAAGTTTTCATTTAGCAATCATATAGATAAGTTTTGATTTTCTCAATTGACTAAATTCGCAATTCATTCACTAATTAATATATTGGGCATATTTCATTGGAAAGGTAGTTCAAAAAGGCTCTTTTGATAGTCATAATCTATACCTGAAAAGTTGGTGAATTGTATCAATATTTCACCAGACATATTTGACAATATTTTGTACTCTGTCTGAGAATCAAAATCTTGTAAATCTAAATCTGTATTTTGATGATCATATATGATAGAAAATGTAATATTGTTTATATCTTGGAGTTTCTCTGAAACAAATGTATCCAGTATGTTTCCTTGATTTTTGTAAGCTATGTGTCGATTTTTTTGCTCTATGAATTCTTGTTCTTGCAATGATAATATACTAGCAGAAAAGAGATTTAGATCTTGTCATGCATAAAAAAGAATAAGCGCAAAAGCAAATGCAGCTAACAAGATAAGCATATTTTTTCATATTTTTTTCATATTTTGGAATACGAGAAGTAAATGACTTTAAAATATTAAGCCATATTTTTGTATAACAATGTTTGTAAAAAAAGCAAATCGAAATATTGATTAATTATGATTAATTCTTGCTTTATTGATGTATATTATTATAAATTTTTGAATGTAATATTTTTAATAAAATAATATTTTTGAAGATATG
The DNA here is from genome assembly GCA_035446765.1 of Candidatus Absconditabacterales bacterium. Classification (GTDB taxonomy): domain Bacteria; phylum Patescibacteriota; class Gracilibacteria; order Absconditabacterales; family Absconditicoccaceae; genus JALOAF01. Next base: position 22,833 of record DAOTFU010000011.1, on the reverse strand, counting down.
TTGGAACGAATTCAAAAGCTTTTTGGTGGTGACTATACTGCCAAAGAAATAGCAAAATTGGAAACTATAGTAAGAGATATAAATCATTTGTATGAGAAGTATGACGAACTTTCTGATGATCAGATAAAAGCTAAAACTCAAGAATTTCAAAAAAGAGTACAAGAAAAATGAGAAAATCTGGATGATATATTACCAGAAGCTTTTGCAGTTGTAAAGCAAGCTTGTAAAAGAATGTATAGTCAAAAATTTGAAGTAAAATGAGACAATATAGAGTGGAATATGATACCATATGATGTGCAATTGATCTGAGGTATAATACTGCACCAATGAAAAATAGCAGAGATGAAAACCTGAGAATGAAAAACTTTGGTAGCCACTCTACCAGTATACTTAAATGCATTGGAAGGAAAATGAGTACATGTAGTGACAGTAAATGATTACCTAGCTTCTCGTGATGCCGAATGGATGTGACACTTATACAATTGGTTGTGACTAAGTATAGGTTGCGTAGTAAAATGAGTACCTATACAAAATAGAAGAGAAGAATATGAAAAAGATATTACATACGTAGAAAATAGTGAGTTATGATTTGACTATCTGAGAGACAATTTGGTAAAATCTATGGACAAAAGGGTTTTGACTTGGAGAAAATTAAATTATGCAATAGTAGATGAAATAGATAGTATACTGATAGACGAGGCTAGGACTCCTCTAATAATTTCTGAACCAAAAGAAGAGGCAACAGAAAAATACCAATACTATGCAAAAATAGTAAAAACTTTGAAACCTTGTAGTGAAAAAAAGAAAGTAAGTAAATGACTTTTGTATGAACTAATGAATGAAGATGGAAAAAAGAAAAATGTAGAAGATGGAGATTATTATATAGATGAAAAAACTAAAACTGCATCTTTGAGTGGAGAATGAATAGCAAAATTGGAAAAAATGCTTGGAGTGGAAAATCTTTATAAAGACATATGATATGAAGAAATTCATCACATAGAAAATGCGTTGAGAGCAAGGGCCGTATATGAAAATGATAAGGAATATATTGTAAAAAATGGTGAAGTTTTGATAGTAGATGAGCATACGGGTAGGACAATGCCTGGTAGAAGATTTAGTGAAGGACTACACCAAGCCATTGAAGCAAAAGAAGCTGTAGAAATAAAAAGAGAATCTCAAACCATGGCTACTATCACATACCAAAACTTTTTCAAACAATTTGAAAAATTAGCTGGTATGACTGGTACTGCTGTGACAGAAGGAGAAGAATTTGGGAAAATATATGAATTGGATGTATTGGAAATACCTACAAATAGACCTATAATTAGAGTAGATCGACGTGACAAAGTATACTTCAATCAACAAGCAAAGTGGAAGTTTGTGAGAGAAGATATAAAATTTTATCATGAGATAGGTCAGCCAATACTTGTTGGTACATCTAATATAGCTACTAGTGAATATTTAAGCAAAATGTTAGATCAAGATAACATCAACCATTATGTATTAAATGCTAAATTTCACGAGCAAGAAGCTAGCATAGTATGAAATGGTGGTAAATTTAAATCTGTAGTAGTAGCTACAAATATGGCCTGAAGAGGAACAGACATCAAACTAGAAAAATGATTAAATGAAAAATTAGCAGACAATTATATCAAACGAGTAAAAACAAATATAAAAAATTGGAATATATGATTTGATATATATTCACAAACAGAATTTGAATTGACTATTGAGGCTATGAAAAGAGCCTTCTGAATTGATGACGAAAAGATTAGAGAGGCAGAAAAATGAAAGGTTGTATGTAATAAGGCTGCTTGTAAATTTTGAATAAAATTTAATACAAATAGAACAAAAAACACAGAAGTGTTTGCAAGTATATATTTTGAAAACACAGAATGAATCTCTGTTCCTAGTATAAATAAAAACGTACAATATGGATTATTTGTATTGGGTACAGAAAAACATGAATCTAGGAGAATTGATAATCAATTGAGATGAAGATCTGGAAGACAATGAGATCCTGGTAAATCAATTTTCTATGTAGCATTGGATGATCTCATAATGAGAAAAATGTGATGAGAAAGGATGATATCTATGGCATCAATGCTTATGAGTAAGGAAGAATTGGAAAAGATGGAGCTAACACAAAAACAATTTACTAGTTCTATAGAAAGAGCTCAAAAACAAATTGAAGCTTGGCATTTTGGTATAAGAAAACATTTGTTTGATTATGATAGTGTCATAGACAAACAAAGACAAAGAATTTATAAAAAAAGAGATCAAATATTGCATAGTGAATTGGATGAAAAAGAAAAAGAAGAATTTGTAAAAGAGACAAAACAAGATCTATTGGAAAATATAGAAATGATAGTAAGTACCAAAATATTTGAAGCTAAAAATTTGAAGCAAAACACGATTGAATTCTTGGAAGCATTTATCAAAGAATTTAATATAAAATTGGATAAGAATACTGCCGACAATTGGGAATCTATGTGATTTAATGATTTAGAAATAGAGATAATAAAGACATTAAAGAAACACTTAGAAGAGGGGTTTAAAAAAGTAGAAAACGAAAGGCTATATCAAATATTTAAAGATGTGTTGATACACCACATAGATACTTTGTGGGTAAAACATATAGATGAGATGCAATATCTAAGAGATAAAGTATGATTTATGTGATATGCACAGCAAGACCCATTGGTAGTTTATAAAAAAGAGTCATATGAAAAATTTCAAAATCTAATATATAATTATAAATCAGATACTACTTGATATATGCTCAATATAAATTTTGATGCAATCAAACAACAAGATGAAGCAGTAAAATTGATAATGGATAAAAAACAAAAATGAGATAAAGAATTTTTGTCTAAACTATCTAAAGTAAGTGGTAACTTAAATGAAATGGTAAAACTAGTACAAGAAGAGCAGAAAAAATCTGAAAACAAAGTAAAAGACAAAAGAGAGATGATCTTTGAAGACGAAGATGGTTTTGAAGTATTCGAAATAGATGATGAAAATCAGTGAAAAGTGAATAGTGAGGAATGAAAAAGTGTAGAAATAAATGAAAACACAAAAATTAGACCAAATGATAGAGTAAATATAAAATACGAAAATTGAGAAACTAAATTTGATGTGAAATACAAGAAAATCAAAGAAGATGTAGAATCTGGTAAATGTAAGGTGATTAGTATAAATCAAGATTAAAAAAAAGTCTCAGCATTCAATCCTTGCAACTTTGAAACGTTGTATCGTTGAAACGCTGAAACTTTTTTTGAATTATTTTATATTGTTACTTTTTAAGTTCGTATACTCCTTTTTCTACTCTAGTAAACAAGTCTTTGTACTTTTGTAGATTTAACATAACTGTATTTGGACTTACCATCTTTTCTTTGAGCATCTCTTTACAAAGTTCTTTTACATTCATAGGTCTTTGATTTCTTTCAAATATCCTCACTAGGATATCTTTGACCATTCATCCTTCATATCATCGCTCTTTAAGTCCGTATATTCCAAGTCCAAGATTTACAAATATGTCGTTGTTTTTTACCAATTCGTTGTGTACTGTATTTAGTTTTACAGATTTATTTGGAAATCGTTCAACTATCTTTGCAGGTAACTCTTGGTAATGTACAGGTTTGTTGATTCTTCTCATTGTGTAAAGAATCTTTAATTTGATAGTTTTTGGATTTACATCTTCAAAGATTGGTAATCCAATTTTACCATCAAATACACATATATCTCTGATAGATTCAAAGAAATTTATATAGAATAAATCGTTTTTGAGATATCCTATTTCTTTGAAATCTTTTGCAAAGTTTTCTTTTAAGAATCATACGAACTCGTACAAATCTTGAGATTTATTTCTTTTTGCGAAATGTTCTTGTATTACTAAAACCATCTTTGTAAGCATATCTTCGTACAATGGTTCTAGGTAGAATGATTTATTTATATATTTGTTTCTCTTTAAGTAAGAAACATCGAAATCTGAAACTAGTATCAGTTTTAATTCTTGTCTTGTAAATTTGAAAAGATTTTTGTTTACAAGTTTTGATATAAGCATATCTTCTTCTAAAAATCCTCCATGAGCATCCAAAGTTTTTTTGGCTTCTTGTAGCACTTCCATATAGGTTTGATTTCAAACTATAAGTCTTCTAAATCTCATCAAAGCTTGAGTCTCAATTTGTCTAATTCTTTCTCTTGTAAGGTTATATTCTTTTCCAATTCTTTGAAGAGGAATTCATTTTTGACCATTAAGACCAAATTTTTTGATAAGAACTAATCTTTCTTTTGGCTTACAATACATAAGGATGTCTTTAAGATTTGTAGATTCTATGTCTACTTTTATCTTTTTATCATCCATCTTTACATTGAAATTCATCCTGTTTAAGGTTTAAATTTATAAAACAGATACTTCACAATTCAGATATTATATGTATAAGAATTCAAAATATAATGTCAAGCAATTTTAGAAGAAAATAAAACAAGAATCGATATTAAACATTAAATTTGAAAACTATTACATCTCAATCTTGTACTATATATTCTTTTCATTCTAGCCTAACTTTACCTGAATCTCTGGCTTTTGACCATGATCCAGCTTGCAACAAATCTTGATATCAAACAATCTCAGCTTTAATAAATCATCTCTCAAAGTCTGTATGGATAGCTCATGCAGCTTGAGGCGCTGTAGAATCTTTTTTGATCGTTCGAGCTTTGGTCTCTTTTTCTCATGTAGTGAAATAATACATAAGTCATACAGTATCAAAAGCAAGCGATATCAAATCATCTAGAGTAGGAATGTGGTCCACATTGTCTATCTCGAGCAATTCTGATACAAATTCTAATTTCTCATCTTTGGGCATGCCCATCATCTCAGATTCTATCTTGGCACAAACCAACACTATTGGTGCATCAATTTTTGATTGAAGCTCATTTTGAATAGCCTCCTTGTCTGGTATATCATCTTGTCAGATATTTACGGCGTAAACAAAAGGTTTGAGTGTAAGGAAACAATAGGATTTTAATAATTTCTGCTCATCTTTAGACAATTCTGACAAAAGAGTGTTGGCCAATTTGTTTTGCTCTAAAACATCTTTGATTTTTGATAACAATTCTGCTTCTTTTTTGAAATCTTTGTTTCATGTGGTTTGAGCTTTTTTTTGTAATGGTGGAAGTAGTCTATCTATCTTTTCTAGATCTGAAAAAATAAGCTCAGTATTGATGATCTCAATATCTCTAATCGGATCAACCTCTCATTCTACGTGAACAACATCTGTGTCTTTGAAATAACGAAGTACCTGCACAACAGTATCAACTTCACGTATATGAGAAAGGAATTTGTTTCCAAGTCATTCTCATTTTCCTGCTCCACGAACCAATCATGCTATATCTACAAATTCTATATTTGCATGCACAGTTTTTTTGGAATTTGAAATTTTGGATAACTCCTCTACTCTGGGATCTTTTACATCCACTATCCCAATGTTTGGTTCTATAGTACAAAATGGAAAATTTTCTGCAGGCGCAGAATAAGAATTGGTCAAAGCGTTGAACAAGGTAGATTTTCATACATTTGGTAATCAGACTATTCCTATTTTCATTGAAAAATTCTATAATCTAAAATTTTTTGTTAATAGCCATAGGCTATCAGCCAAAATTGCCTATGCAATTTTTACTATATAAGTTTCCTTTGATATACTGCGACAAGATTTTGGTTTGAATATTTTAATATTTTTGTGTCAAAATAATTCTTTTAACTCAGATACGAACTCTTCAAATCATGGTCACATAAATATCTTGATAGCAAATCTTCAATTTGGTTTAAGATATTTTTTGTATATTCGAAGTGTATCTTCAAGTAGTCAAATCGAACGCATAGCATCTATTGATTTGTTTCCAATGGTGTCTGGAGCCATATCAGACTGGATAAAATCTACTTGCTTAATGTTGTATGAATTTAAAATCTCATCTATTTTTTCTGTATCAGTAACATCTTGTATATAGGTATGAACATTGGGAAGGTTTACAGTACTTTCCTTGATATCAAATCATATTATTTGAAAATATTTAACCTTCATGGTTGTGAGTAGGCCAGAAGTATATTGCATCCAGCTACCTGGAGCACATCATATATCCAAAACTGTTTTTGTATTTTTGTCTATCAATTTGAATTTGTTTTGAATTTCTTCTAGCTTGAAAGCACTACGAGCCTTGTATCATTGCTGTTTTGCTTTGTTGAAATAGTGGTCATATGGGTTGTATATCATATACTCTTGTTGAAAGTTTAAAGTTGAAAGTTATCAAATTTAGTATATTTATTTGTATAAAAAAATCCAGCCGATAAGCGACTGGATATTTATAATATCATTATTTTATTTGGATTATTATTTCATATTCTCTAAATACTCATCCTCAAATTGAGAATAAATCTCCATCAAGAAATCTTCAAAATTAGGGATAGTGTCTGCTAAGTATTTATTTAAATCATCAAATTTAGATTTTTCTAAAAAGTCTCATACAACCTTAGATTGTTCATCATTGATTGTTTTATAGATATGAATCATAATTCTTTCTTGTAATATTGGCTTAAGATCTTCTTTTACTGTTTCCACATCTTCTTCACCAAATCAAGCTTTCATAATTAATTCATCTAAGAACTGATCTTGAAAGGGCTTATTCATTTTTTGTTTTTATACGATAAAAGTTATTAATTGATTTTATAATCATTACCTTCTTCTTTTAAATAGCTTTTTGTCTTTTTGTTTTTGTATACTATCTTCTTCAACATTATTAGGTTTGTCACCGTTTTTATCTTTTGACTTATCTTCGGGTTTACCCTTAATTTTATCTTTTCCTTTACCGGGCTTATCTTTTTTTTAATTTTTTGTCTTTAAATGTATTGAAGAATAATGGAGCTTGTAAATAAGTTCATCGACTGCTTGGTTCTTTTCAATCTATTGGTGGAATATCTACATTATAATTAGCGTTCACTACTCTTTCTGTAGCATCATACCAATCTTCTGGTTGAACATTTAAATCAGGATTATAACTAAGTTTAATATCTGTTGTTGAGTTCCCAGAATCAGATAAGGATTGGGCTGTTTGTTCTAAAAATTCCAAACATCTCATCCCATGTAAATTATCATTTACTTGGGTGCCACTATCAAGAAGAAATGATTCTGATTTTATAAAATCAGTAAAGATTTTTTTCTGAGTTGAACTTAAATCCATTGCTTCAATATTTGCAATAACATCATCAAATTTTGTACCATAAGCTACATCTGTAAAGTTTCATGATACAACTGGTGTTGCATCGGTTCATGCTCCAAACTCAATACTTATTTCTGATCAAACAAATTTAGGATTACTGAAAATATCTGATCATGTGTTATAAATATCATTTTTTGTTCAAACATCTAATAAATCGTGCTTTCACAAATCAAAATTTTCTGTTGAGTTGTCTGCAAATGTATATCACGCAACATCTGGAGTTCACTTACCAGAGAATATTCAAGTTCACATTACATATTGCATACCAACTGACATACCTGCAGATAAAGCTGCTGTTCATATACCATATTTAATAGCAAGATTTCTTCTTTCTCTTTTAAATTGAACTAATGATTTATCGTAACTATTTCTTAAATCTTTTTCGATTGTATCATATGTAAGGTTGTTTCATAGATCATCAGTAGCACTTATTGTCTCTATATCAGTAAGATTTGTTAATCATACTTTTCCTAGTCACAAAATTAATGATTTTTCTAGCTCTTTAAAATCTTTCTCTATATTGTTATTTTCATTTGAAGCCAAGAAATTATGTCATCTTTCTCTGTAATACTTCAAACGAGTCCATCACTCAATAAGATTCTTTTTCATATAATTTTCTTCTTGAGGAGTTAGACTTCAAATTTTTGAAGATAAATCAAGAATTGAATCAGTAATTGTATGTGTTATACTAATATTTTCTTGTGTTGTTTGATCATATAGAGCTAATTGTCTTTTTGCTTTATAAGTCTTTCGTTGATATCGCCTTCCATTTAAAGCTTGATTTTGCCATTCTGCAATCTTTTTTTGCTCATTTCTATAGTCTGTTACCACATTCTTTTCGTGTGTATTTTGCTCTTTTGTGTGATGTGCATATTTTTTGATAGCGTTTATTCATCACACAGAAGATGCTGTTACTCAAGTTGTAATTGCTGCTGCAGCAACTGTTCACAATCATCAAGTAAGTAATCATGTACCCACAGAAACACCTATAAATCATGCTGTTTGTATCCATCGTGGAAGCTTATCTAAAAAATTTCCAACTTTATATTTCCAATTTTTTTGACGATCTTTATTGTCAATTTGATAGGCTGATTTTCATTTAACAAGAATATCTATGTTCATTCTAACATTTTGAGCTTGCATTTTCATTACGGCTCATTGATGTTTTAAGAATAATTGCAATCTATTTCTGGCACCAGGAACTGCATTTATATAAGCCTCATAATCCTTCATGAAATCAGGATTTGTTTGATATGTTTTAATATAATTCTCTATATATCTATCTATATTATTAAGATGAACTTGGCTTCAGGTAGCTATATATTGATTAAACTCACCTTCCACATTTGTATTTAACTGCATTTTAGCTCTTTGTTGTTGTAATTTAAGCAAAATATTTGTACCAATATGAGTAATATCTTGTCCATCTAAAGCAGATTGAATACCTGCATCAGCAGCAATTATAGCATTAAATTGTGTCTCAAATGTAGAATCATTTACATTTCATTGAAGATATTGTTCACACAAAGCATTTACTTGTTGATTTTGAAATGCTACAGTATTTGCTTTAGTGACACTATCCAAACTATTTTGTAACTCTAACTCATGACGATCTGCTGCATCAGAAAATTTAGAATTTATAACTGAATCTGACGTAAAAGCATCTCTTCATATAGCATTCATTTCTCTCCTAATTCTTCTTTTTCTTTTTGCTCATCTAGATAAAAATAAGCATGCTCTTTTGGGTATATTAAACCATGCTGTTTTTTTATATTCATCTCTAAGTTCTTCTTCTACTTTCAGAGAAACTTTTTCTCTGTGCACATCAGTTCACATGTCTGATATCACAGCATTCATATCTAATGATGTTGGTGGGATTGGTTTTGGTGGGATTGGTTTTTCTTCATCACAACATTCCTCTAATTTTTCTTGAATCTCTTTCAATTGTCCTGAAATTTCTTCTATTTTTTTATTTAATTCGTCTATTTTTGTGTTTATTTCTTCTTGTTTCTCTTTTAATTCTTTTAAATCTTTATTTGCATTTTCTTGCAATTCCTTAATTACCTCAAGCTGAGATTTAAGATTATCTATTTGTCATTTCAATTCAGATATTTCTAATGTTAATTCTTTAAATCACTTCTCAAACTCATTTTTTATATCATCTAATTTTGTATCATATTTTTTTTCAATTTTTTCGATTTTCTCAATAAACTCCTTTTTTACCTCTTCTAGTTTGTTTTCCATATCATTAGAAATATTTAATTCTACTTTTTTTAACTCAACTTCCATGATTTTTCTAATCTCTTCTATATCTAGGGTCTTTAATTTTGATATTTTTTTAACAAATTTGTTATATTTTTTTTCAAATTTATTTTCCAACTTTAACTCCAAATTCTCCAACATCTTTTCTATAGTAGATATAAGTTGTATATTATTTGAAGCGTTGTCTGTTCATCAATCTATATTATTTGTGATAACTGGGTTCACTTGATTATTATTTTGATTTATGTTTTGTGGGAAAGTTCCATTGTTGGCAAACAGGCCATAAAACATAGGATATTGCTGTTGCAGATAGTTCCCATTAGGGACATTAACTGTTTGATTTTGTAAATTGTTGTTGTTTTGCAAAATTTGATTTGATAATGTCAAAACAGCTTCAGCTAATGCAGTGATATCAGTATTGTTATTTACATTAACCTCTATTTTATTGCCTGAATTGATTAAATTTTTCTCTTTTACATCAGTATCATCTATCGGATCTTTCTTTTCTTCTTTTTTCTTTGGCTCATCTATTCCATGAGTTTCATTCTTTGTGACTTCATCTTTTCGTTGAATAAAATAATGCTCTTTTCCACTTAAATCATAATCCTTTTTTATTATCTTTCATTTAAATGGTTCTGTCTGATTTAATTCTGAAAAAATATAGTCACGTGTAACACTCTCTGTAAAGTATATTCTTCTTTTGAAGATATATTGGATTGATTTACTTTCTGTAAGAAGAACTGTCCTAGACGCCAAAATACGGTCTAAGTTTACTAATTCCTCTTCTCTTTTACTGTCTGATAAGCTATCATCTTTAAGAATTTCATTATATTTTTTATATACCTCTTCATGATCAGACTTTTTAATTGTGTTTCCATTAAACGTAATATTTGTAGATATATTTTTAAGAACGTTTAATTTATTTTGAGAAACACTATCTTGAGATTCCCTTTTTTGCTTAATGAGTTCTGCTACATTGTCTATGTGTTTTGAATTTCATTCATTCAAAAACGTATCCAGCAATGCTCTGTTGGTTTTTTCTTCAATTTTATCTCTTTTATTGATACTATCATTTAAATTTTGTTTTAAAGAATCAACCCTTTCGGCATCAGAAGGTTTAAAATTCTTTTGATAAAAGTTGTTAGAGCTCATTTTGTTGTAAAAAATATTAAATATTCTACAACAAAATTATATTCAAACAGTTCAAATTAAGCAAAAAACAGCATTTATGCTGTTTTTTATGTTTGACATTTTACAAAAAAATTATATTATCCACTAAAAATAGCTCTGGTAGATTCAAAAAATCACATTCTAGTGTTTGCTGCCTTCATTATCCTTTGCATCAAAAATGGATTTTTCATCATTTCTGCCTTTTGTTTTTCGTCTAATATTTGATAACCAGACTTATCTAATTTATTTTTGTTAATAACTCAATATTGTTTTCTAGAAAATAATCACCAATGAACTGGATTTTTTTCTGTATCCAGTTGTTCTTTTGTGATCATACCAAATTGACCATCAGAATCCAAAATATATAAGTTTCAAGTAATATCATCTATAGCACCAAAATTACTACGAGCAATTTTTGAATTTGTTCTCAATTTTTCCATCAATGCAGAATAAATTCATTCTGCAATATCTCTGTCCATACCATCAAAAACCCTTTTCCTTCATTGTCTTTTACACAAAAGTTTTCATAAATCTCTTCAAGAAATTGACTTTTTTAGTCATTCCATATTTATGGTATACTTATTTTTTCTAAAATTTACGCTAATCTGTTTTCAATTAGAATCAATAGTTGTGCTAAAATCAAAATTTGTATTTGTACGATAATTGAGTATCTTTTTTATGGGACTTAATCGTATTGAACTTGGTAATTTAGGTCTGCTAGGTGAATGCACAAGTCACAAAAGTCTTCTTTTTACTGCTCTACGATATTGTCTATGTACTTGATTCATAGCTAAATTAAAATGATATGATATATTTTCTATTCCATGCCTTAGACTTCAATTATAACCAGGAGTATTAAAATCATTGGTATTTTTAAATAATTGTTGATCAAAAAGAATTTGTGTATCTGCTTTGTTACTTCCACCACGATTTGTCCAGGCATCTTCATTCTTCAGTACAATATTTTCATTTTCATCTATATCTAGAAGTCTCATATGTTCATTGTCTTGACGATATCTCAAACTTAAATCCTTATCTTTTGCGATCTGGATGATAGACTTATATATATTGTAAGCAATATGAGCTCTCACTTTACCATATTTGATTCTATGATCTCTCATAATTTTGTGAACCAAAGCAGATGGTTCTCAGGCCTTGAACTGTAATTTCTTTTTTTCTCATTCTATTTCTATTTCAGCTTGTATTTTGTTTCTTCAGCTTACACTAGTGGTAATATTATACTTTACCGGCTCTTTATTATTTAAATCTTCTGGTTCAGAATTTGTGCTGATATCTACCTCTTGATTGTCTAATCTTTTAGATGATCATGAAAAAAATCTCATATAATTTTTATCTCTTGGATATAATAAAGATCGTGGTCATTTTTTCATTTTATGATTTTTATCATCAAGATCATTATCTATCACTGAGTGAACATTATCATCTTCTCTATTATTTCTAATCCTATCAAAGAATGTAGTTAATTCTGATTTTAAAAATCTATTGGTATTCATATTATCTATCAAATCACTATCTAATTGGCTGTTAATATATTCTGTGCTTTTTGTTTCCAAGTTATTGTGTATAAAGTCATTATATTTTCTTCTTGTTTTAATTTTTATATCTTTATTCCAATCTCTATCATCATGGGTAAACCAATCTCTGAAATGATTATAACTATTAAGATTCAGTCCTGGATTTAAAGCTGAAAAAAAATCTGCACCAGCTAGAGTCGGATGATTCAGACTACGGATATGTTGATAAAATTGTTCTTTTTGTTCTGGTGTTAATTGTTCATATTTAGGACCATCTCAATCTTTTAGAGCACGTTCAATTGCTTCTCTTTCTAACTTATGTATATCCGAATCATATCTACTTGTTAAATGACCTGAAATTCTATTTCATGGACCAGAATTGTTATAGTTATCAAATTCTCAAGCAAGCGCAGGCTGATCTGGCAAAAAATTAGCATCTAAAAATTTTGTTTTCAATTTTTTGGTATGGATTACATTTATTCCTGTACCTCACACATTTTCATAAACTCATCATATATTTAATTCAAGAGGCTTACTAAAGTCTATATTTGAGGGGTCAAATTTAACATTACTTGAAAAAACAATAGAATATGGTGGAATTCATGTTCAATCAGTAATAGTTAAGCCCTCTACTTTAACATCAGTCTCACTACCGTCATCTAATTTCATTTTAAATTTATATTTTCATGAAGATGCATTAATTCTATTTCAATTCTCATCAAAAAAATGGAATCAATTTACTGGTTTTACTGGTGTACATGCAAATTTTCCTACTCAATTTAAATTGGCATATGTACTAGCTACTCATAAAGTATGGCTGTGATCAGCTAACGTATTGTTTATATTGAAACTGTCTTTAGCAACTTTTATATTGTTGTAATCATTGTGCCTATCTTGTATCCTAGTTGTAGATCAGTTTCATGGTGCAGCTTCTGTTCATCATGTTACACGAAGAAGTTTTCATATTTCTCTTCAAATTTCAGACCTCCTTGTATTAGATGTGGCTCAGGCTGGAAGAGCAGCTCTTTCAGCAACTAAACGAGCAATTTCTCATTGAGCTTCTGTAATTAATGTTCATCATATATTCAACCTAGACTCAATATTATCTATTTCTCTACTAACATCTTGATTTATAAAAAAATTATTACTAGAAAGCACAGAATAAAGATCTGAAACCCTTCTAGATATTACATTATTTAATTCATCTAAATTATTAATATTATTGATCTTTCAATCAATATCCCTTAATTTCTGTAATGTAGATGTATAATCAACCATGATCTTAATTTACAAATAAACTACTCTCAACTCATACCGACTGTGTTCCTCCGGTAGACCAGAGTCAAATCGCCGGTATTGTTTCGACGTTATTCCGATTAATCGGAATCTGCGTCTCAACTCACATACTCATTCAAAACTTCATTTTTGATATCTTCCAAAAGACCAGGATAATTTTCTAATCTTTCATTTAGTATTTTGTCCAAATAAGTATCATCTTTACTATTGACCCATGTTTTGAGATCTTCTTCTGTCAAAACATCTTGTACTGTATCCAGCAATTCTTCCTCCATCATATCGTACAACACATCTTTCTCTATGACTTCTGCTGAATTATCATATTCAGTCATGTAGTTGTGGATATAATCTACTGTCTCTTTTAATGTTTTCATTTTTTTTAATAGTATTAATATAAATCTTTTAAACGTCTCATCGTTGCAACGTTGAAGCGTTTCTAAACTGTTATCATTTTTCTTTTGTAAGCTTTTTGATAGTAATCAATTCTATCTTTTATAGCTTGTAGTGTCTTTTTATCTACCTCACTCATAGATTTTTTTTCCATTTTTGATTCTAAATTTTCTATAAATTTTTTCTTTTGTTTGTTGAATACTTCATCAAATTTATCAGTGTCTCTTATAGTAAATCGGTTATTTAGTTTTTTAACTCACATTCAGATTTGTCATGTAATACTTTTAGACAATATGTATCTAATAGCTTTTTTAGGATCGTTTCAAATTTTATTAAACATCTTAACTGTCTTATTTAATCTTCTACGTGAACGAATATTATTTCTAAACATCAATTGTGGACCTGATATTACCGTCTGTCCATCAATTTGCCTTTTTGAAAACAATTTAAATCCAATCCATCTAGTTTTTAGTTTCTTAATTTTTGATGCATCGTATTTAGGAAGTTCTCATGCATAAGTATCTTTTAAAGCTTTTTTTTCTAGAGCCAATTTTTTAATCACTCATCTTAATCTCTTCAGTTCTTGTTTATCTCAAGATTTTTGAGCTTCTTTTAACTCTTCCAATTTAGAAGAGTTTTCTTTGTTTTTATCATCAAGTTTTTTTTCTAAATCTTGTATCCACTTTTCTAATGTTTGATTATCCTCTTCTTTTGCTTCTAGCTTTTTTTTAAGTTCTTCTACATGATCTAGTTCTACCTCTTTTGTAATTTCACTCTCTTCTTGCATTTTTTTCTGTTCTTCAGCATTTGATTCTTCTTGTTTTAATTGATCTTCTGCAAGTTTTTTTTGAAGTTCTGGATCTTCTTGAATTTCTTCTTTTTGTTTTCTAGATCCAAGTTCTTTTGATAATGAACTAATTAAATCATAATCATCGGTGTCTTTCTCTTGATCAAAAAAACTTTTCAAATCTTCATCAGATAATTGGGAAATTTGATCAGGATTCTTTTTGATATTATCCAAGGAAAGCTTATTTTCTTCGGTTATATTTGCTGTATTCACCATGGTTAAATAAAAAATAATAAATAAATTCATCTTTATATATTATAGTATAAAAACTTTTATTTGTCAAATATTACAAAATAATCTATTAAATAATTTGACAAATTTTATTTTTTGTTTATAATAATATTGTTTAATTGTGAATTACATAAGATGTGAAATACTTTGAATAGAGCTTGAAATACCTTGGCAATACCAATTAGATTGGGTTGAACAGTTGTGACAACAACTGCAGATTTGTTTGTCACACTAAAAACTATGTGAAAAGAATGATGTGAAATAACAGCAGACACAGCCAAAAGAGTAAAAGATGTTTTGCTAGGAGCCTGGAACCATGGTAAATGGTATCACAAAGCGATGAATATACCGCTTAGTCCAATAATAGCTGGAGGAACAGCACTTGAGTGAGCAGTAAGAGCCACGGTACAACCTATGGTAAATGGTGTAGTAAATACATGGAATACTTGAAAAAACACAGTAAAAAATGCTCGAAAATCTACATTTGGTAGGATTTTTTCCAAAAAACCATTGTCTGATTTTTCTTACAATCATTTAGAGACAAGATGACTAAAATTAAACAATTGGTTTGAAAAACTACAATTTAAAAAATGAAAATCCGGAGAATCAAAAAAAACTAAAGAAATTACTAAAGAAGTAAATATGGGTGAAAATAAATCAGATTATTGAGAAAAAAAACTTTTGTGATCAAAAAAACAAGAAGTAACACAACAAAAAATTGTGAAGATGGAGAGTGAAGATGTAAATAAATGGGGGGAAAACAATTTGAAAAAGAAAGACGAAGAAATTGCTGAATTAAAAAAGAAATTAGAAGAAGCAAAAAAAGCAAACAAATGAGAAACTAAAGAAATAAAATTAGACAATAAAAAAGTAGAAAATAAAGGAGAAAATAAAGGAGAAAAAGATAAGAATAAAAAAGAAAATAATGAAATAAAATTAAACAGTAAAGAAAAATGAGAAGAAATGAAGCTCGCAGCTTAGTCTAACTCAGAAATAATTTTATTTTCAATTATATTTTTTTGTGAAGTATTGTCACTAAGACTTACTGCCTTGAGGTAGTAAGTTTTTGCTTTTTTGCTAGAATTGTGTGATGTATAATAATCTCCTAGTGCTTGAAATATGCTAGATTCTGGATAATTATCCGCTAAATAAAGTAGACTATTTTCGACATTTTCTCGATTTTTGTTGGCGATGTCCATCCCTACTTCTCAATACAGACATATAGCTTCTGAAGTGCCAAATTGATCATAACACATACCTACAAAATCATAAGAAAGTTGCCTTTCTTGTTTGTAAATGCTATGATTTTTTCACTCAGATAAGGGTCTGTAAAATACTATATCATAAAAGTTTTTGAAATCTGACTTAGATAAATCATCTTGTCACAGGAGTTTTTTTCGTACTTGTATGGTCTTGCTATCATCTCAAAGAGCTTGATAATTTGATATCAAATATCTGTAACACTCTGTCTTGTATGCTTCATTGTCCATCAGATGGGATAATATAAGAATGGATTCTCTATGATTTCACCATCGATAGTAAGATACTCATATATAAAAATTATATTTATCCTGATTTTCTGAATCTAGTTTTACAAGCTCATAAAAATTTTCTATGGATTTCTCCCGGTTGTTGGTAAGAAAGTTGGAATATGCAAGTATCTGATATGGCAATATATACTGATTGTCTTCTATGATCGAATCGACTGCAAGCTTGTTGGCCAAAGAAAAATAACCATTTTTCATGGCAGTCAGTGCAATGAGTGAGTCTTTGTAATAAAGAGGTGTTCACTTTTGACTGTTAAATTTGTCTATAGTATCAAATATCTGATTTGTGAATGATTGATAAAATTCTCACTTAACCTGCTTCAAAAGAATATCTGCTCATTCGTAATCTTTTTGCCAAAGTTTTGTCAATCACTGATAAAACACATAATCATCCGCACTTATCATAGAGTGCTCTCTGATTTGATCTATAAATGTCATAAATTTACTCATACTGTTTTGATCTGTCAAAGAGAGTGTGTTTATATATGTGTAAATATATGTCTTTGGATCTACTGACTTATCTTGGAATATATTGATATTTCAAATATATTCTTTGGCTTTCTCAAATTGATATTCATGATTCAATTTTTCCAAAAGAAGCTTTAAAATATCTGGACTCTTTTCTTGTTCATATATTTTTTCCAAAATCGCTATATCTTGTGACAAATTTTTGATTTCATTAGTTTTAATCTTTAGATCGTTGAGTCAATTTTCAATATTCTCTGCTATTGTCTCTTCTAGCTTGGATGCTTTGTTTTGAGTCTCAATATGTTGAGACTGAGAGTCAAAAGAAGATGCTGATCAATGATTATCAGAAATTCCTCCCTTTTGAAGGGAGGTGGTCCGGTCATTATTGACCGAGACCGGTGGGTTTGTGTTTTGTTTTTTGTATTGAACAGAAGAAATTGCGTCGCTAAAAAGAAACACCGTCCATAGACACAATATAGTAAATGATAATATAAGTTTTTCTCTGATTGTCATATATCAAGACTTGTTTTAAAATGTACAATCAATTATACGCAGAAAAACAATATTATCAAAAAAACACCTTAAGTACTTATAGTAATCGTTGACATTAAGTATTTTTGATGTATTGATATGTGGTGTATGGTAAAAAAATAAAAAATGGGTCGTCTCAGATTTTTCACTAGGAATCCCTCACCAAAGACTTTTGGTGTGGGGTGACGATTTTTGAAAAATGGCTGAGCGACCCGAGGCTTTTTTGGTTACTTTTGCAGCTGGCAGGCAAAAGTAACCCTAGCGGAGCGAAAAAATTATATCAAAAAAAATGGATTTTTCGACTCCACTTTGTTCCGCTCAAAATGACAGTGCTAAAATCATTTCTTCATCTGATTTTTTCTGTAAGAATTGGCAAATCTGTGTGCTTCATCACGAAGTTTAACCAAAACTTTGTCTGACTGATCATATCTTAAATCGAAATTTTTAATCTTCATATCTTGATCAAAATAGAAAATTTTTTCCTTTTCTCATTTGATTTTTCAAGCTGTTTTTCTAGCTACTCATTTTCAAAATGATACAAAATCTACCTGTTTGAATACTTGCTGAAATCGTTCTTCTTGTAGTAATTCTTTGAGTATTCAGAGTTGTCATTTTCATCAATCTAGAATGAGTAGATCTGGAAGACTCTTATATCCTTCGCTATCCCCGCTATTCAGACGGGGCTGGCTGCTCGAGGATGACAAAGAGTCTTTGGGTTTAAGTCTTTTTATAATGACCTCTTTTAATGCTTCATAGTCATCGGATGCTTTGGCATTAATTTTATATTTACGATACAATTTGTAATTAGGTATTCATCACAAAAAACCTGACAATCCTCCACTTGGTCGTGATCATGATAAATGAGAAATATCTATACATTCCATACGATATGGAAAGTTTTTTAATTTATACTTTTCTTGGATATCTTTGAGAATATCATTGAGTAAATTCTCATCTTTGAAAGATTGGGTGATGATATATGAATCGAGAAATCCGTCCATAAGAGATACAACTTCTTTTATCTGAGTTTTGTTCAATTTAATTTTCGGGTTTTTAACAATAAGGCTGCTCTCCGAGTCAATTTTCTCCAGATTTCCAAGCTCAGATCCCAGTGTTGATAGTATGGAATTTTCATCTCAATCTTCTTGGTTTTGTTTGTGGATAATTACGTCAATAAGTTTTCATTCATAGAAATTTAACACAATATAGACGAACCAACCTGAGATTTCTTTGATCTGACAAATATATCATGATGTACTTTTGGGAAGTACTACAGTTTGCTTTTCTGTAAGATTTTCTATCTGCAAATATATGTCTCTGAGCTTTGTTGCTCGTTCAAAATTTTCCCCATCGACAGCTTTTTGGATTTGTAGCTTGATCTCTTTTTCGACTGGTTTTGTGTTTCATCTGAAAAATTGCTCTATTAGTTTTATAATATCTGAATATTCTTTTTTTGCTTGTAATTTGTTTGAATGGATCTTTTTTGAACACCATCAATTACACAATCAAAAATGATAATCTGAACATACTTTTCACTGATTGAACTGAGTTTTTTTGCAACCCCTTCGTTTGATGATGTATCTCAGATATTGAAGAAACTTTTTTAATTCAATAGTATTATGTTTTGGTCAAATATATTTAGATCAATCTTTTATTTTATTTCTGGTAATGAATATTTGTGGAAAATCTTCATTGGTAATTTTGATGTAAGCGTAGCTATTGGATCATTTCAACATATTATTGAAGGGAGGCTGATGCTCTTTTATTAGATTGTCTTCTAGATAAAGAGCTTCTGACTCTGTTTTTACTTGTAAAAAATCTACAGTTTCTGCCTTATTCAACATATCTTGTTTTCGCACAGAATTTGGGTTGAAATATTGGGATACTCTTTTTTTGAGATTCTTAGCTTTTCAGATATAGAGAATACTGTCTTTTTTGTCTTTAAAAAGATAGATTCATGGCTTATTCGGGATATTGTTTAGTATTGATTTTTCCATGCTTTTTTTGTACTTTAAACTCATATTTTTTCAAGTAAAAGACCCAACCTCGATATATTCGGGGTGTGGTCTTTACAGACCCGCTGTAGCGAAGCGAATAGCGGCCTGCAGGGAATAAGGCAAGTGAAATCAGACTTGACTTAATCACAATATTTTTTATAATATTATTAATAATAAATAAAAAAACAAAAAATGAAAAAAATTTACTATTTTACAGAAAATTTCTTTTTTCTTTCAGGCAGGATTATTGGAATAATATTCTGGATATGCCTTATGATATTTGGAGCACTATTTGTGATGGCAAATCCAATAATAGGCTTATGGATGGAGCCTGTTAAGGAGGCCTGGGAAATAATATTTTTATCCTTTATTGGACTACTGTGTATAGTTGTTGGAATAATGGGCATAAAAATATGGTTTAAAAGAAAATAGGAAAATAAAAAAGTTGGCTGTTTCCATTGCCAACTTTTTTTTATTTTCCTTGATTGCAAATTATTCACTGTAAATTGTTCATTGTCAATTGTACATTATTGTCCAACTATTACTTTTGATGTATTTAAGACTATTTGTTTGTCATCTTTCTTATACACAAATCCTCTTTCAAATTCTTGCACTATCTTTCATTTCATTTTTTTATCCTCTACTGGCTGAACTGAAACTGGCTCATGTAATACCGAATCTGGCTCTAGTCATATAGCCTCTATTTGTTTGATACTCATTGATTCAAGTGTTTTCAAAAAATTGTCATAAACCAATTGTACTCATTGAGCCAATGGGTCTGATTTCTTTTCTTCTGGTAAAGTATCCAAAGATTTTCTCAGATCTTCCACAAAAGGCAAAAACTTTTTTACACTAGCAATAAGTGAATTTGTTTCACTATCCTTATCCTTTTCTTCTGTATATTTTTGAAATCTATCAAAATCAAATTTTAAATTGATGTAATCATGTTGTGCTCTTTTGAGTATTTCTGTCTGCTCATTATATTCCTTTTGAAGCTTCTCCAATTGTTCTTGTAGTTTTTTTTCTTTTTTTGATTCTTTTTTTGCTTTTTCTGTCATTTAAGTCTAGTTAAAAGTTAAACCATGTCTGCCTGCCGGCAGGAGCGAGTAGTAAAAAGTTAATGTGTTTTATGTCAAACTATAGTATAAGTAAACCTTAACTATTAACTTTTAGTTCTTCACTCTTCACTAATTTATTGTAGTATTCTACAAAACTCATATCCTTTTTGTAAAGTTCTGTAGCTAATGGAATTCCAACATATCTCCAATGTCGTACTTCTTTCATTTTTCAATCAACATCTGCTCATTTACGATAAGTGTTTATATATCAGTATTTATATGCATTTTTATTCATTCGTTCAAATGTTTCTTCTCAAAATATGTTGTATCAATTTTTGGTGGCTACATGTATATCTACTGCCAATCACAACTGATGTTCACTTCCACCAATTTTGGCACATCTAATCGAAGAACAACCTCATTCAAACATAGTCGCTTGATCTCTTGATGTCCTATATGCACTAATCAGATAAAATTGTTGGTCAAGTTCTTGGTAAAAGTCAAAAGCCATTTTTTCAAATGCTACTTGTGCAGCTTGACGTAAATAAGGTCTACCTGCTCTATTCACGATATATTCTGAATCTATTTGTACTAAATCTGATGGCTCATAATTTTTGTTTTGTAATATATTTTGATCTGACAAATATTTTTGTAAAGAATAATCTGAGTTTAAGTCAAAATTGTTTCGATATTGTTGCTGTGCATTTGACAAACTATATTGCAAAAGTGCAATACTTTTTTGACTAATAAACTCACTCATACTACTACTATCATAGGCTGGTTTTTTTATGCTGACATCTGCTTTGGCAAAATTTTGTCGTAACAAAAAAATAAACACAAAAACACAAAATCATATAATTATATTGGTTCAAGACTTTATTGCTCTTCTAATCCTACTCATTAAATACAAAATAGGCGATAAAAATAGATTTGATTTTTTATATTTTATTGTATAAACAATCAAGATCAAAATTCAAACTAGCTTGAAACAAAAAGTATGTAAAAATTTGACAAATTTCATTTATAATTTATAATTTATGTGTAAAATATTTATATATTAATTTATTTTTATGAAAAAACTTGGTAAAAATGGGAGTATAATACTTGCTCTTGCAGTATTGGTATTTGCATGATTGGTTTACACATTTGCTGGCGACAAAATGCACGGTAATGTGATGAACCTAAAAATGAAGTCAAATTTTGAATCTTATACTTATGACGATTTACATGACTTAGAATGCATGGATTGATATGAGCCAGTTCTAAATAAGTCATGTACTAATCAAATGAATGAAATGGACCGAGTGGATGAATCTATGGAAGAATGCGATGGTCATGGTTGAGTAAAACTTGTTGAATTTGATGAAAGCGATAGATGTGAATTATTCAACTGTACTCATGAAGAAGTACTAGGTGCAGCAGAGACTTATGAATGAGATTATTATGGTTTTATGGATTGGATAGAAGAATATGCTGAAGAGTGTGGCCTAGAAAACAATCAATACGACTGAATTGAATTTGAGTGTGATAATGGTGATGAAATGGATTTTGATATATCCCCATCAAATTGAGATTGTGATGAATATTTAGAATGGATGGAAGCAGCAAATATTTATTGTAGTACATGAAATAGAGAAAATATTAGTGAATTTGAATTATATTGATTAGGTTGTGGACTTTTAAATTGAGACTTAGCTATAAATAACGCTAGTTTTGTGGCGATAAATGATCATGAAGCTGAATTAGAAATAGAGATAGAAAATTTGGGTGTAGTAGACAAACAAATTACATGATTTGGTCATACTGTAAAATTAGATTGAGTTAATGGGATATCTTATTCACAATATGATATTGATTGGGATATATACCCTTTAATGCTTTTAGAAGGTGGAGACACATTACTGATTACTGCTGAATTGGAACTAGAAAATGGTTTAGAGTTTTTGAGTAACTCAATTATAGAATTTTCAATATCTTGTGTAGAACCAGAAGAAAATATGAGTAATAATTTTATGACAGCATATATTACCTGAAACTATATGTGATGAAACCAAAACTATCAACAAATTGAAGCTAGTAAAAATCCACCAACAGAATCCAATGAGACTCGCAATAAATTAAAAAAATTGTTGGAGAAATAAAAAAAATCAAATAATGAAATCACTATCTAAAAGGATAGTGATTTTTATTTTGATAAATCTATTTTATAGATCTAATAATTTTTAT
>DAOTFU010000010.1:0-28933 GCA_035446765.1 Candidatus Absconditabacterales bacterium | reverse complement strand
AGCAGTATTCTAGGATGTTAGAAATACACAATTTTTTTGAAAAATTAATAAAAAAACATAAAATTAAAAAAATTTCTATGGAAAAATATTTTGTCACATCATTCAATCTAAAAAATGCAGAATTTGTATATGGAATGAGATGAGTAATCCTTACTCTAGCACTAAAAAACAATATAGAAGTGGAGGAGTACACACCAATAGAACTCAAAAAAAGAATTACATGAAACGGAAAAGCAGACAAAAAATTGGTGCAAAAATTTATTGCAAAATTATACAAACTCAAAGATATACCAAAATTTCACGATACAGCAGACGCACTTTGATTAGCATTTATAGCAAAATAATCACCTCCTAACCTCCTCTTTGAAAAAGAGGAGGAAATTTTTATATAAATAAAACACTAAACGCCCCCCTCTTTTTCACTGCGTCCCGTCAGAATTGCGGGAAAGAGGGGAAATAAAGGGGTGATTATAAATTTGCATTATTTTTTATTTTATATAAAATTAGTATTGTCAATTTAGAAAATACTGTAAAAAACAATGGCAAAACGCAAAGACAAAAGACATATAGACAGTAAGAGAGTGATACTAAGTATATTGTGATTTATGATAATAGCTATATTGTTGTGATCATTTTTATTTCATAGATTTGAATGACGAGATTATTTTCATTCTCTATATTTTACAGTAATCACATTTTCTACTATATGATATGGTGATGTAACACCAATAACACATATATGAAAAATTATAGCAATGATATATGCACTACTTTGAGTACCACTATTTGTATGAATCACCTCAGTGGTAATGGAGTTAAGATTCAAAAAATTTGTATTCCATCATTTTGAACATCATAGTAAGGCACTCAGAAAAACTGATTCTGAACTAAAAAAAGAACTGACAGAAGAAGAGATGAAAAATTTAAAACAAGAAAAAGAAATCAAAAAAATAGAAAAAGAAATGAAAGAAAAAAATCAACCTATGATCAAAAAAATTATGAAAAAATTCAAAAAATAATTTACTTTATTGAAAAAGGAATCTTGTCATCCTTGAGTGAACTGCCTATTTATAGGCAGGAACGAAGGATATAGATTCCAGTCTAATTTTATCATAAAATATTTTCATACAAATCATCCCAATTAGGGTTAATTTTATTTATTAAATCATCTTTTCTAGACCTCAACCATCATTTCAGCTCTTTCTCTCTATTCAAAGCTATATTGATATCTCCAGTTTCTTCATAATAAACCAATTTATCTATATTATATTTTGCTGTAAATCATTTTACTAATTTATTTTTATGTTCATAAATTCTCCTAACTAAATTATTGGTAACTCAAATATACAACATTTTATTATATTTGGTAGAAAGAATATAAGTGTAATAGTTTTTCATCAACAACATATATTTAAAATGATTATATCCTTCAGTCGCAAAAAGCTCCTTCTAGGATGACACAAATAATATTATTGTATACCAGAAAGTATTTCGTATCAATCATCAGTAATGAGCACCATATATTCCCAATGAGATCATAGATCTCATTTTTTACAATAAAGATTTCGATCATTATCTTTTAATTTTACTTCATCACTTTCTATAGAAGTGATAGGTTCAAAACACACTACCATTCATGGTTGAAATTTTATTTTTTTACCATCAGGATGTGGTCGATTGTATATACTTGGCTTTTCATGCACCTTTACTCAAACTCCATGTCAGGTTAGATTTTTTATGATATCAAATCAATCGTTTTTCACAATATTATAAACCTCTTTTGAAAACTCATATATATATTTTCACGGTCATACTTTTTCCAATGCTAGATCCAATGCTTTCTTAGTAGTCATAGTAAGCTCGTGTGCCAAAGGATTGGCCATTTCACCACCAATCACTATGGCAAAAGCACTATCTGATATTCATTTGTTGTATATTACTCCACAATCCACTTTCAATAAATCTCCATTTTTTAAAACATAATCATCTGGTATACCATGTACTGCACAATCATTTACAGAAAGACATAGATTTGTAGGAAATCAATTGTATCATTTAAAAGCTCATTTCAGATTGTTTTGATCCATAAAATCTTGAGCAATATCTTCAAGCTCAAACAAACTCACACCAGCTTTACAATTGTCCTTGATCAAATACAAAAGTTCCGTCAAATATTCTCCAGACTTACGTATATTTTCTATTTGTTGTGGTGTTTTTATTATTATCTCTCAACTTGCCATTTTAATAATTTTTTATAAATACCTCCCTTTTGAAGGGAGGAAGCTACGCATAAAGGCGTAGCAGGTGGGTTTTTTATCAAGACGATCAGAATCATCAATCACTTCTAATCGTGCCATCCAAATCATCTACCTCAACCCAATCTACATAATGACATTTTTCTATAATAAACTGAGCTATTTTATCTCAAATTTTTATTTCAAAATCTTTTTCTCAAAAGTTAATCAATACGATACCAATATCTCATCTATATTCACTATCAATTACTCCTGCCAATACATCTACTCAATACTTATATGCTAATCCACTACGAGGAGCTATTCTACCATAATATCATGATGGTATAGCACAAGATATATTAGTTTTAAACAATTTTCTCTCTCATGGTTTCAAAACATAATCTTCTGTAGAAAAAAAATCATAACCAGCATCACTAGGAGTATTTTGTTTTGGTATTTGAGCTAATTTTGATAATTTTTTAAATTTTATCTCCATCATTTCATATTTCACATTTAAAATTTACAATTTTACTTCACTCCAATCTTTAATCTTAATTATTCATTTATCAATACTTTTGTCATAATCCTTATTCCATGGCTTATCTATCAAATACACCTTAATTCACTTACTAGCAATATCTCTAGCAAATCTCAAATCATCTTCTACCATAAATTTAGATCATAATTTCAAACAAAATTCAGATTTTGGTATTGCATTGTCTTTGTCAGCATTGGTAAAATATACATCCTCAAAAATACTAGGATAATGTAGATCTAGCCAATCAAAAGTATGTTGTCTCATCTCATCTGGTCTTCAAGTTACTACATACAATCTATATCATTGATTTTTAAATTCAATCAACTTTTCTTTTGCTCATTGAACTGGCTTTATTAAATGTAATGAATCGTTATGAAGAAAAAAATCCATGTCTTTTTGAAATCTCTCTTCAAAAGAATAGTGGTATTTTTTTATTTTATCAAAATCATGAGATGTTAAATCTTCTCTAGTAATTTTCTTTCAATGTATATTGTAGTCATAATATTTCAACAATGCATCGACTGTCTCAGACAGCACATCATCACAGTCTATTGTAATTATTTTTTCCATATTCTTTTTTTGTCCCCCTTTGTGAAGGGGGAGGCTATTAGTCACGCATTATTGCGAGACTAAAGCAGGGGGATTTAAAAACCCTCCACCACTTCGTGGTCCCCCTCCCTTAAAAAAGGAGGACTTTTTAAGCATTAAATATCTATCTCGCTTCGTGAATATATTTTTACAATTCATTTGTGTTTTTTCTTGTCGTATCACTGATTCCATGGCTTATCTATGAGATATACTTTCACTCAAGCATTTGCACAATCAATAGCATTTTCCAAATTATCTTCTATGATAAAATCAGCTCATATTTTTTTACAAATCTCAGATTTTTTGGTAGAAAATCTAGTAAAAAAATTGGCAAATTCTATACTAGAAAAAATATGTTTGTAGTTGAAATACAACCATACACCAGTAGCAAATCTAAGTAAAAAATGTCTAGCAGTCACCACATGTAGTTTATATCACTTTTTCTTAAATTCTTTGAGTTTAGTCTTTGCTCAAGATACTGGTTTTATTTTGTTCCAAAGTCATGCTCATATCAAAAATCTCATATAAATCCAAAATCATTGAATTTTAGTCACATTCAATCATGGTATTTCTCGTAAATTGTAACTCACAAGATCTTCCCAATGCAATTTATTTCAATTTATACGATATCTATTTCTTTTCAACAAAGCTCTCGCTGTCTCAGAAAGAACCTCATCCAAATCTACTGCAATAACTTTATCCATCACTTGAAATTTTAAACTTTAAATTTATCTGCCTTTGGCATGACTTTTAACTACAACTAGTATGTACTATTTTCTCGATCTTTTTCAAACATTTTTTTAAATTGATTTATAACATCTTTATCAATTATCAATATACCAACTTCTCTATTTTTGTCCAAACTATTATCCGACAAATTCATACTTCACAAAAGCAAAATTTCACCATCTACCAATATCATCTTCGTATGATTATAATATCTATCAAATTTTCTAGCTACCGCGGGTCAAAAATATGCCAACAATTCATCGTTTGTCTCTGTGGCACCCACCACAAACCTCATATCAAATCAATATTGTGCTCCTTTTTCAAAGGAGCTCCCCGTAAGGGGTGAGGATTTATTTAAAACAACCTTATCCTTTAATATCTCCAAAATACTATCATCCACAATATACTGAGTCTGTATCAAAATTGATTTATCAGCTAAATTGAGAATATATTCAATCACATCACGACAATTTACATTACAAACTACCAAATTCGGATGGATATCTTCAAATTTAATCTCCTCACCATTCCAATCTTTTTCAAAAATAGTATTTAAACTTTGCCATACTCAAGTATCTGTAGAATAGAAAAAATGCTCACGATTTGAATGAAAAGAAGAATTTGTAAGATTTGCTGTCTGTATCCAAAATCCAGAATCTGTTAAATTTATTTTACTATGAATATATTCAGTTCACATTTGTTCATCAGATTTTATCTCAAAATTTTTATACCCAGTAAAATAATTTGAAATATCTCTTCGTGTATTTTTAAATTGTTGATATTTATAATTTTCCATAATCAATTTTATATCAACTCATCTATCTAATAGTTTTTTAAATTCAGATTTCAATGTTTTGTTTGTAAAATCATAAGTCTGTATCTTGAGAGAATCATCAATATTAGAAATATTCTCATAAAAACTCAACCAAGCATTATCAGGAGAATAGAGTAGTTCTCAAGTAACATTTTCCAATTTTTCGAAACTCTCTTCAACATCAAAAGTAGAATTATTATCTTTTTGTATATTAAGGCTAATGTCTCAGGTAAATATTGCTATCAAAAAAATCAACACAGCAAGCAACAATACCAACTTTTGAAAGGAAAATTTTCTAAGCATATATTTGACAAATAGTAAATTTTACATTATAATAGATATATAAAAATTTTTTATTTTATCAACAAAATAAAATGCAATTATGACCAAATATTGAGAACAATGTAGAAAATGAAAAGAATAATTGTGAAATAATTCAAAATGAAGATGGAGTTATATTGGAATACACAGACAGTTGAAACAAACATTCTATCAAAATTACTATCGATGATAATTTTGAACGACAATTTTCACATAGTACTGAATGAATTATATCAAATTGAGATCTATTTTTACAAGAGGAAAATATAAATAAAAAATTGGGGGATGAAGATAAACTAAAGATAATATTGGAAAAATATAATATTATTATAGAAGCAGACAAATTTATAGAAACTTCTTTGTATATGGACGCAATCTTAAAACAAAAAATAACAAAAAAAACTAAAGAAGAGCTTGAAAACCTAGAAGATAAGATATAATAAAGAATATTTAACATTTATATAATCATTGTTATAATAATATAGGGTTTTATACAAAAAAATAAAATGGGAACAAAAACCACACCAAAATGACAACTAAAAAAATCGTGAGAAAATTTTGTGAATGCTTGAAAAAAACTTGTTGAAACAACAACTTGAGCAGCAAAAACAATTTGAGCAGCAAGTAAATGAATATATTATGCTATTGATGCATGAGATAGAGAAATTTGATCAAGAATAAAAAACTCTAAAAACAAAATAGTAAATTTTACCAAAAATAATATTTTAAAAATACTTATAGCGTGAAGTATTTTAACATACTGATGAATAAAAACTACACAATACGTTCAAGATAACAAAGACAAACAAGAAGAAAATGTTGAAATAAAATGAAATAGTGATGAAGTAGTTTACATAAACACAGGAACATACGATAAAATTCAAAACAAAAAAGTGACAAAAAGCGCACCTTTGACAAAATACTACCTATGACTAGATCAGAACAATAATGATGATATCTTTGTATGAGATACATTAATATTAAATCCATCAAAAAATCTTCATGATCTTCGAACCGAAAAAATTACAAAATATTGACAAAAAACAATAGAATGGCTCGACGAAAAAAATGCAGATGAAATGACAGAGGATGAAATAGAAGAATTTAGAATACATTATCCAATAGACGCTACATATCTTTTTGTAGTTAAACCATATATAAATGGAAAGGTTACAAAAACACAGATGTCTCTAGATGAGTTTATAAATCTTAGTGAAAAAACAATAAGAAACACAGAAAAAGACATTGAAGATTATAATTGATGATTAAACCCAAATAAAGTAAAATTATTGGAAATATTTAAAAGCAATTTGTCTGGAAAATCTATTGTAGCTTATGCTATGACTGAACTGTGTGAAGATAAGGTAAGCGGAGAAACCAACAAACAAATATTTGATTTATTGCTGCAAAATGCATGAGTTGAATTTTTATCTTTAACTCCAGCAATTTACGACTGAAAAACATCATATTGATTATATCAATTTACAGAATATGCACTATATGATCACTGATGAGAAGAAAGATGAGCTAGTATAGTCAATAAATATGTAAAAAATCCAGAAGACAAAATACCTGGTAGCGTAATCGATCTTACAGATCGAGAATCACAGACAAAAGCTGCCTATATGTTTGCAACTTACAATTTTGCTGTTGCTTTATCCAAATTAAGCGACAAAGAAGTAGATGCTTTGTTAAAATATTATCAAAACAATCCAGATAATTTTATGAATAATATAACTCAATTGGTTGCTATGTGTCACCACCGACCAGCAGACAATATAAACTTAAAAAAATGGATCCAGGGTGGATTTACAAAAAATATACATCAATATGGTTATGCTCAGGAATATGGTAAAGCATCCAAAAAAAACTATGAAGCACTAACAAAATAATACTAATGCAATCCAACCACAAACTCTCATTTCACTGGGAGTTTTTTTTCTTTCACCAAATCTAAAATTTCATCCAAATTTCAAGTCACAATTTGCTCATACATTTTGCTAATTTCTCTAGATACAGAGATTTGTCACTCAAATCAAAGATCAGTCAGCTCTTTCAAAAGCTTTTCAAACCTGTGCACAGACTCATAAAAGAAAACTGGCATTTCTCAATATTTTTTGGCTATTATATTTTTCAAAATAGTTTGTCTTCATTTTTTTTGCGGAATAAATCACAAAAACACAAAACTACTTGTATCAAATCATGCTCCAACTACAGCTGGTATCAAAGCATTAGCTCCAGGCAAAACAGAGTAGTTTAGTTGATTTTCATTGCAAAGTTTTATCAGACTCTTTCCAGGATCAGACAAACCAGGTGTTCAAGCTTCTGAAACAAGTCACACATCATTATCTGAAAGTAAATTTATATAATGATTCAACTTTCCTTGGTCAGTAAAACTAGTCAAAGAATAAAATTCTTTGTCTGTATAATCTATCTCGTACATTGAAAGTAATTTCTTTAAAGTCCTAGTATCTTCACACACAAAAATCTTCAATTCTTCAAACAATCTTAAAGCTCTCAAAGTCACGTCTTCTCTATTTCAAATCGGAGTAGGTATTATATATAGCATAACAAAAAAAAATCTAAAATAAAATTAATCACAATCCAAGTAGCCATAGTACAACAAGTACCCAGAAAAAATACAAAAATCTAGACTTAACAGTCTTGTGGCGAAACAATTGCATTCAGAGTATTCAACCTACAAATCCTCACAAAAAAGTCAAAATCAAGAGCTGTTTTTCACTAATTCTCCACTTATTTTTGACTGCTTTTCTCTTATCAATTCACCAAATCACAAAAGTAACTATATTTATCAAAATCAAATATCAAATTAAATATATATTCATCTTGTTTCAGATAGTAAAAATTATATAAGAAAATATAGATTTTACACAAAAAATATCAATAAAGAATTTGCAAAAAAAAGCATATTTGATTATAATTGTATACGAGACACAAACTTTAAACTCTTGTGGCGCAAAAGTGATAACGAAGTACGGTATTAAAAACTTTTAATCTTCAACTAAAGTGGATGTGAGAACTAACAAAATCAATATTAGACATAGAAGATATAAAAAAAATAAAACCTAATTTTAATGAAATTAAAATATTGAATAAAGAGACTTGTGGAAAAACACAAACCATTATTTTTGACAAAGATTGAATAAAACTAAAAATACTAAGTACAAATAATTTTCCAGAAGAACTAAAAAAAATCACACAAATGCTAGCTGACAAGTGACTAGAATCAGAAGTTTTGTATACATCCATAGAATGATTTCAAGAAGCTATCAAACGATATGATCAATACGACAAATTTTTAAATACACAAAAAAAAGAACAAACAGAACAAAAACAAGCATCATGAGAATGAGCTATAGGTATGATCAAAAAAGTATTTGAAAAAAGAAATAGTATGGAACCATGAGACTTTATCATGGAGTTGATTAGATTAGCATTTCAGACATGAGCATCCGACCTACACTTTCAAGCACAAGATGACTGAGTACTTGCGAGAATCAGGATAGATGGAGTTATGCAAGAAATACTAGAATTTACGCATGAAGATTTCAAAAAATATCTACAAAAGATAAAGTTCATATCTGGTACAAAAATGAATATAGATTATATGCCACAAGATGGTAGATTTTCTTTTGAAGCTACAAACAGAAACTGAGAAAACAGAAAGGTAGATGCCAGAGCAAACTTTATGCCTTGAGTAAAATCAGAAAGTACAGTAATCAGATTTTTAGATCCTACAAAATGAATATCAACATTTGAAAAAATCTGATTCGAAGGAGAAGCTTATGACAAACTGAAACACAATCTAGAAAAAAATACATGAATTATGATCTTTACAGGACCTACTGGTAGTGGTAAAACTACTACACTGTATACGATACTAAACTATCTAAATGATGGTAAACAAAAAATAATTACATTGGAAGATCCTATAGAATATGAATTGGAATGAGTTCAACAATCTCAGGTAAATTACAACAAATGATATACATATTCAGAGTGATTAAAAAGTATATTAAGACACGACCCAGATATTATACTTGTATGAGAAACAAGAGATAAAGAAACAGCAGAAATTAGTATAAATGCTTCACTTACATGACACAAAGTATTTACTACTTTACATACAAATTCTGCTATAGAAAGTATACCAAGACTTATCAATATGTGAGTAAAACCATATATGTTGGCTCCATCACTAAATCTTATAGTAGCACAAAGATTGGTAAGGTGAGTTTGTCCACATTGTAGTACAAAAAGAGAGGCAAATTTTGCAGAAAAAACAGAGATAGAAGAGACAATAAAAAAATTAAAAGATGCAAAACCAGATCTAGATATAAAATTTGATGGTAAGATACCAGAAGCAGTATGATGTGACCAATGTAATGGTAGTTGATACAAATCTAGGATAGCTATCATAGAAGTATTTGAAATCAATGAGGATATCAAAAATCTAATAGTAGAATGAAAAACTG
Organism: Candidatus Absconditabacterales bacterium; assembly: GCA_035446765.1. Classification (GTDB taxonomy): domain Bacteria; phylum Patescibacteriota; class Gracilibacteria; order Absconditabacterales; family Absconditicoccaceae; genus JALOAF01. Next base: position 19,210 of record DAOTFU010000010.1, on the reverse strand, counting down.
GTATAGATTTATACGCAAAAGCTAGAGAAAATTGATACATCACACTTAGAGAAAGTGGTATATTAAAAGTGCTAAACTGAGAGACTACACTAGACGAGATCAGAAGAGTAGCCTAACACAAAAAATAATTATAATAAAATAATAAAAAGTCCGCATGAATCACGCGGACTTTTTTGTCGCTCTTTTTCAAAAATAACTATCTTTTTTTTAGGGGGTAAGATAAAACCCCAAAGCTAGCCAGCATCATTTCCCTCCTTATAACTATAACCAAAAGAAATACTGTTGGTTACCTCCCTGGCAATAGATAAAGAAATTAAAAACTTAAACTTTTTACGACTTATTATAGAAGAGTTTTCTTCTAAAACTAACCAAGAATCCAAATAAACATCATGAATAAGATCATAAAAGTCAGAAGTCCTTATCTCAATAACATTACTATCGGGAGTCATTAGAGACAATACAGATGCCAAAATAAGACAATAAAACATAAGCATCTATTTTTAAAGGTTTCTAATAAATAAAAATAGAAACTCACAATACAAAATCAAGACTTTTTAATAAATTGATTTTTCTAATTCAAAAAATATACTAACAAAGTTTACAAAAAAATCATAAATATGAAACTTTACATAGACGAGGCTGGTAGAGGACCATTGGCATGACCACTATATGTAGCAATTGTTTTTCCTATCAAAAATTTTGTCAAAAAAGATTTTCAAGATAGCAAAAAAATATCTGAAAAACAGAGAAACACACTAATGGAAAAAGTAATTAAATTAAAAGAAAGGTGATTTTTGGATTATACAATCTCCAAAAGTTCTCCAAAAAATATCGATAAATATGGACTCACAAAATCCATCAATCAAGCCATCAAAAAATGAATCAAAAAATTGGCGAAAACACACAACCTAGATCTATCCAAGATAGAAATAATAATAGATGGAAAACAGACATTTTGACTAGAAAAAGATCTAGAAAGTAGGCTTACCACCATAGTCAAATGAGACCAGAAAAACAAAAATATTTCCATAGCCTCTATCATAGCTAAGACCCAAAGAGACAAAGAAATGGTCAATAAAATACACAAAAAATACCCACAATACAATTTTGCAAAACATAAATGATATGGTACCAAAGAACACATCCAAAATATCAAAAAATACTGACCCTGTGAAATACACAGACAGCTTTTTCTTAGAAGAATTAAACAGTAAATATTGACTTAAAATAAATAATGTATATAATAACAATTAATTTATATAATATAATAATGATGGAGAAGTATCTACTAGAAGATGAAAACTGAGAAATACAGCATATCACAATAGAGAAAAAAGAAAAAGTAGAATGATTATCCGGAAACAATACATGTAAAATATATGAAATGTTAAAATGAACTTTAAGTAATGTTGATGAAAATCAGTCTTTATGTATTAAAGAAATTCGTAAAGATCTATTGGATAACATAGAAACCTCTAAAACTGTCCAACACCAAATGGAAATATTCAAGAAATTAAAAGAAAATAATATACCAACATATTCAAACATACGAATAAACAAAGAACAACAAATATTAGTAGCTCCATTTATCTGAAATTATAAAGATAAATTTTGTATTAGCTGAAATAATTCATCTAAAGCAAAAGATATAATCATAAAAGAAATCTGATGATTACATCACAGGGACATAAGTAATTTAAACACTTTCATAGATACAGCTAAAGAAATGATAGAAAAACTTTCTAATGCTGGTATCAAAATTTTTGATGATTCTTTTTTTTATACATACAATTGTAAAGGTGGTATGTTAGATATCATGATATGAGATCTTCATGATATCACTATAGAAGAAACTAACAATGATCCAAAAAAAATAATGCGAATCAGACAACACAATAAAATACAATTTGAAAAATCTCTATTATTTTTGCACGACGATTGAGTAATAAAAAAATGAACTTATGACACTTTTTATTGTCAATTACGAGATCTAAATGATTATTAAATAATTAATCTCTGAGTTTTGCTCAAATACTTTCTACTTTTTTGATCACTGAGTTCATTACTTCATTTATTTGCTCAGTTTGCATATTTTCTCACTTGATTTTAATCTTGAATGCTACAGACTTTTTACCTTCTGGTAAGTTGTCTCATTTGTACAGATCAAATACTTCTAGATCCGATACTCATTGGACATTTTTTGCTGTATCCAATACAATATCAAAATCCTTGTCCTGATCTATCACAAAACAAAGATCTCTCCACACTATCTGATCTTGCAAAGTCTCATATCATTCTGGTTTAAATTCTACTTTTTGTATCAAATCTGATATTTTTTGTAGATCCAAAGAAATATAGACCAAATCAGCATTTTCTGATAATTTATTTTCTTTGAGTACCAATGGATGCACAGCTCATACAAATCAAATCACTTCTTCTCAATACGATATATTTCCTTGTTTTTTTGGATGGTATTCTTTTTGGTCAGTAGATTCGTAAGATAAAGATCCTTTCAATCCAAAATTACAAAGCATGTCTTCCAATTCTCATTTGGCTATCAACAAATTGTCGCTTTCTCGTCATTTATTTGATTTGTGATAATACATAGCAGAAAATTGTAATTTTTCTCCTACAAATTCATCTGCAAACTTTGATTCTACTTGATTTGCAAAATCTTTTGACCAAATCCTACCAATATCAAATATCTTAAAATCTTCAAAGAATTTGCTATTTTTGCTCACATATTCTATCAATACATAATCCAAATCATCTCTCATCCAAGGCTTGTCTGTATCTATTGGATTTTTCAACTTATACATAGTATCAAAATCTACTCCAAACAATTCTAGATTTTTACCTCAAACTCGTGGATAAGATTCCACTTGATCAAATTTGTAATTTCTCACACATACTTCTTCTACCTTTCTGATTAAATTTACAAGTGGAGATGTCTTTGGCAATTCTACTACAGAGCTAAGTGGCATAGCTTCTATGTTTTCATAACCATACATTCTCGCCACTTCTTCATACACATCTTCTGGTATATTTATATCATCTGGAGATCTCCAAAATGGTATTCAAACCGATGCTCCCTCTACAGTAAATCACAATCATTCCAATATCTTTTTTGCCTCTTGTGCAAATCACTCTTTATCTTTTCCAAAGATAAATTTTTCCATATGTGCAAAATCCAACTCAATATTGTTTTGTACATATCATATATTTTCCATATTTTTTGTATAACTCAATCATCCAATCTCAAATTTTCACAAATCTTTTTTGTAAAAATCTAGTAAATCCAAAAATAACAAAAATACATACAGACTAAATACAGGATTTATGTTTTTTTCATATCTCAATTCTGCATCTGTCCTTAGTCACAACCTTACTCCAGTCTTTCTAACACATACTGGATCAAAATTGGCTATCTCTACCAATATATTTTTGGTATTATCTGTCACTCAAGAATCCAATCATCACACAGCTCATGCCAAAGCCAATATTTTGTCATCATCAGCTATCACCATATCAGATTCCAACAATTCATGTTCTTTTTCAAAAAGATCTACAAATTTTTCTCATTTTTTGGCTTGTCTAATGATTACATTTCCACTGACTTTGTCTGCATCAAAAAAATGAATGGGCTGACCAGTAATATTCATAAACAAATTTGAAAAGTCTACCCAATTGTTTATTGGTTTACTTCCTAGATCCAACATTTGCATCCTAGCAAAAAATGTAGATGGATTTACTTGCACATTGTTTAACTCCATCAGTATATAAGTATTGAGATTTTCTGTCTCAGACTTCAATCAAATCTTGGTATTTTCTTTGGAATCCAAAAGATCAACTATGCTAGTATTTTTAAAAGTATCAAAATATTCGCTCACCTTACTATAAGATATCTTTGAATTTTCATACATACTATTTAATTCTATAGCCATACCAAAATGTCCAGTAAGATCTGGTCTATTGGTCAATCATTTGTTGTCCACATCTATTACACTAGACTCCAACCAAGGATATTTTGCTACCAAAGAAATTCACAAATCATTATCAGTCAAATCATCCAGATCATTGGACATATTCCATATCCAGTGAGTATCTAGATCTTCTTGTATCTCCAATTCAGCTTTGCTACAGATCATACCATTTGATTCTATTCATCTCATCTTCCTAGCTTCAATCTTCATTCAAGCTTTCTCAAAAAAAGTTCAAGCCAAAGCAGTTGGTACATATATTCATACCTCTACATTTGTACCTCCACAGATTATTTGAAATTCTCACTTATCTCCACAGTCCACCATACACACATTCAATTTGTCTGCATCTGGATGTTTTTCTACAGATTTTACTTTTCATACTACAATATTTGGATCAATTTTTCTAGATATAATCTCTTCTACTTCTACAGTCTTCAAAGTAAATTTATCTGCAATATTTGGCAAACTATCATCAATAGATATAAATTTTTTCAATAAGCTTTGAGAATACTTCATTTTTTTCCTTTAAATCTAAAAAACAAATCTATATTATGATTTAACAATTAAGCCACAAAAATAAAGAGAAATTTTGAAAAAACGCATTCACTTGAAATTGAAGCAACAATTCTTAATTATAAATTGTTTAATCGTAAATTGAAATACATGTTCAACAATGACAAAAAAAACGTGAAATTTCCAAGACTAATGGTAAATAAAATAGCCAAAAATATTTTTAAAATTAGACAAGGATCCAAGAGAGAATCACTCAAACATCAAGAAGAATTTTTGTTTGACCTAATCCGTAGATGTAAGAAGACAGTATTTGGAGAAAAATATGGATTTAAAAATATAAAAAGTATACAAGACTTCCAAGAATTAGTACCAATATTTACCTACAAAGAATTTCAACCACGAATAGAATATATGCTCAGATGAGAAAAACATATATCTTATCCAGGTAGGATACCACTTTTTGCAGTATCTTCTGGTACTACTTGAGACAAGGGAAAATACATCCCCCTCACACACGAACACCTCAGGACATCACAACTCAGATGATGAGAAAAACTCATAGCTCGATATTGCAAAGCCAATCCAAAGACCAAACTCTTTACAGGTAAGACTGTAGTGATTGGATGAACTTTTGTCAAAAACCCATACACACAAAAAGACAATGTATGATATATCACAGCTATAATACAAAAGAAAACTCCTTGGATAGCTAGAATATTTAAAAAACCAAGATCTCAAACATCTTTCATCAACCAACGAGAAGAAAAATCTGAAAAAATCATGGAAGAAACAATCAATGAAAACATCACATGAATCACGGGTCAACCATCTTGGTGTACACAATTTTTGTACAAGGTACTAGAAGAGACAGGCAAAGAAAATATCCATCAAGTACGACCAAATTTTGAAGTATTTTTGGGATGAGGAATGGCTGTAGATCTATACAGAGATAGTCTCAAGGCTCTTTTTCCAGATCCAAAATTTAAATATCGACAAAGCTACAATGCATCAGAGTGATTCTTCGCCATACAAAATCAAAATGATGCAGATGATATGCTTCTCCTCACAGACAATGGAACATTTTACGAATTCATACCAGTAGAGGAGTTTGGGAAAGAAAATCCACAAGTACTCACTCTCAAAAATGTAGAAAAAAATAGAGAGTATGTATTACTCATCACTACCAATGCTTGACTACGAAGATATGTGATATGAGATACAGTAAAATTTACAGAGACAGAACCTTTCTACAAAATTAAAATTACAGGTAGGACAAAATACTATATAGATGTAGTGGGGGAATGAACTACAGTAGAATATACAGAAAAAGCTATCATGGAAGCTTCTAGACAGACGGGGACTATCGTGGTAGATTACACAGTCTGACCCATAGCTCCAAAATGAACTGAAAAATGATCTTACGAACGAATCATAGAATTTAACAAAACTCCAAAAAATATACAAGAGTTTGAAGATATACTGGACATAGAACTCCAAAAAGCTTTCTCAAACTATTATGATGAGAGAAATTATAATCACACTCTCAACAAACTCAAAATCCATGCAGTCAAAAAATGAACTTTCCAAAAATGGCTAGAAAAGAAAAATAAAGTCATGTGACAATCCAAGATTCCAAAACTTCAAAACAATAGAGAAATCATTGATGATATATTGAAGATTTTGTAGGAAATCAATATTTTATTTTTTAACAATGCTATGAACTTTGTAGAAAGTAAGAAAAAATTGAAAGATATGGTAGATCAATTTCGCTATAATCTCAAAGACTATAAGTCTTGAAATTTTAATGAAACTAATACTAGACAACAATTTATAGATAAGTTTTTTGAACTATTAGGCTGGGACGTAAATAATAAATTTTGATATTCAGAGCAATACAAAGAAGTAGTATTAGAAGATAGATTAAAAATAGAGGGAAATACTAAAGCACCAGATTATAGTTTTAGATTGTGAGGTAGAAAAATATTTTTTGTAGAAGCAAAAAAACCATCAGTAAATATCAAAGATGAAATAGAACCAGCTTATCAAATACGTAGATATTCTTGGACAGCAAAACTTCCAATAGGAATTTTAACAGATTTTGAAGAATTGGCTATCTATGACACAAGAATAAAACCAAACGCAAAAGACAAAGCTTGATATGCTAGAATTAAATATCTAAACTTTGAAGAGTACGAAGAAAATCGAGAATGGATATACAATACTTTGAGTAAAGAGGCTGTGATGAAATGAGCCCTGGATAAATATGTCCAAGAATGAAAAAAGAAATGAACTCAATCAGTAGATACAGATTTTCTTAATATGATAGACGATCGAAGAGAAGCACTTGCTAAAAACATCTATTTGAGATATTGAGCAGAAAGAGACTGGGATTTAAATAGGTTGAATAGTATTGTGGGAAATATCGTAGATAAGATAATCTTTCTAAGAATAGCAGAAGATAAAAAGATTGAAAATTCATGAACTTTAGAGAAAATATGACAATGAAAAGAAATATGGAAAAATTTAATTAAATATTTTGCAGATTCAGATAAAAAATATGGTAGTGGATTATTTGATAATGTAGAAGTTTTCAAAAGATTTGAATTAGATGACAAAATTTTGAAAAAAATATTGTTATCATTGTATTATCCTGTATGTCCTTATGAATTCTCTGTGTTATGAGTTGATATACTGGGGAATATCTACGAAAAATTTCTAGGGAAAACGATAGTAAAACACGGAAGAACTATCACAACAGAATTTAAGCCAGAAGTGAAAAAGGCTGGATGAGTTTTCTATACTCCACAATATATCGTAGATTATATAGTAAAAAATACAGTTTGAGAATTATTAAAAAATAAAACACCGAAACAAGCATTAGAACTGGATATTGTAGATCCTGCTTGTGGAAGTGGAGCTTTTTTGATATGAACATACAACTATATTCTTGAGCGATTTTTGCAAAAACATACAAAAGATGAAACAACCATCAAAAAAACAACAAAAGAATGAAAAATTTATCAATTTAAAGATGGGTATCATTTATCATTTGCACACAAAAAGGAGATTCTAAAAAATATGATTTATGGAGTAGATATTGATCGTCAAGCTGTAGCTGTAAGCAAATTGTCGTTATTGTTAAAATTGTTGGAATGAGAAACTGCAGAGACTGCAAATCAACTTTTTTCTACAATAGATGCAAAATTGCTTCCAAATCTTGATGATAATATCAAATGTGGAAATAGTTTGGTAGATAGTAGTATTTATGAAAATCTAGAAAATCCTGATGAAGAAACTATTAAAAAGATAAATGCTTTTGATTGGGAAAAAGAGTTTCCACATATTATAAAAAAAGACTTTGTTTCTAATGTTTTTGTTGATAGAAATGTAAATCAAACAAGAATAAGACAATTACAAGATGATTATTGATTTGAAACTTATGCATTTCCTATCGATAGATATGTTTGAACAAAAATTAATATAGAAAAATGAAAAGAATATAAATTGAATGTATGATGATTAAATTATCAAGATTCAAAATACAGCTCATTTGTTACAGAAGTTTTGCCTATTATTTCTTATAAGTGATGAACCATAAAAAATATAGATAATTGGTGATATTGTAATAATATTTTTTCTATTTGAGTTAATGAGCAAGAAATTAATATGTTTTCTTGAGGGGGATTTTCTTGTTGACAAATGGTCGATGAATGAATTAATGATAAATTTAAAGAGATTCAAGATAAATTATTAAATATAATCTGATGAAAAAATGTTGCAAATAATCATATCTATGATTTTATGATTATGTTAAACTTTTTAATACAAAATTCTTGATGGCATTCATGACAAAAAATATCAAAAAATGAAATAAATTCTTCAAATACAATTTCTAAATGCAAATATTTCATATCTAATGAAAAAACAAAATGAATATTCAAATTTAGAGAAGAAATAGGAAAAGAATTTGGGGTAAAAATCTTAACAGACGAAGGGTTTAAAGAAGAATTGGAAAAAATTGGTAAATCTGGATTCGATGCAGTTATTGGAAATCCACCGTATATAAAAGAATATACAAACAAAGAAATTTTTGATTATATAAAATTATCAGAACTTAGTAAATATTATCAAGGAAAAATGGATTTTCGATATTTATTTGCTTGTAAAGGATTGGATATATTAAAAAAATGAGGTTTACAATCATTTATTGCACCAAACAATTGGATTAGTAATGCTTGAGCGTCAAAAATGAGAGGAAAAATCACACAAGAGAGTAAAATAAAAACTTTTGTAGATTTTGTGGATTTCATGATATTCCAAAATGCCTCTATACAAACAATGGTTTATGTTTTGGAAAATAAAAAACCTGAGAAAAAATATAGTTTAGAATATATGAAGATATTAGATTGAAAAATAACAGATATTGAGTTATCTTCAATTTTGAATAACGCTCAAATAGAAAACATAAAAGATAAGGTTAGTAAACAAAAAGTTTCATTATCAATAGATGAATATAAGAATGGAGAACAAATTTCGTTTGTAGGCTCATGAATTGCAAAAATAATTGAAAAAATAAAAGAAAAATGAGATTTTAGACTAGAAGGAAAAGAAGTTGCACAATGAATTGTGTGAGCTCCAGATAAAGAATATCTTATAAATGATGTTGATTATTTAAACAAAGAAGAAAAAAAATTTGTAAAGAAGTTTTATACAAATGTATGAAGATACAATAAATGAGATTCAAAGAATTATATAATATATCTTCATAAAGATAATTTTTGAGAAAGAAATATTAAAGATTTACCAAACATTTATTCTTTTTTTGAACCTAAAAAGAAAGAATTACAAGAAGCTAGAATAAAGTTAAAAACTCCTAGTAAACCTTATTATTTTCTTCATAGAGAAAGAGATCAGAAATTTTTTGATCCTTGAGATAAAATAGTTTGTTGAACTAGGGTGATAATACCATCTTTTTGTTTCACAGAAGAAGAATATTATTGAAGTAGAGCTTTAAATTTTATAAAAACAGATAGGATAAATTTAAAATATTTAACATGAATACTAAATTCTAAACTTGTTGTTTTTTGGCTGCAAAATAAATGAAAACTATTATGAAAGATGTTGCAAATAGACAAATGACCTTTGCTTGAAATTCCAATAGTTTACGATGAGAGCAAAAAAGACAAACTTATAGAACTTGTAGATCAAATGCTTTTCGCACAAAAAAAGCTCAGGCAAGTAGAATTTGAAGATGATAAAAAAGTTATAGCAAAACAGATTGAAATTATTGATGATAAAATTGATAATTTAGTATTTGATTTGTATGGATTGAGTGAGGAAGAAAGAAGAGTAATTTTAAATGGGTAAGAGTAACATATGGAAAGATTTTTTATGAATTGAAATAATTGAATATCCATTCTTGTGGAATGAAAACAAAGTGAATTTAAAAAACACCAAAATACTGATTTTATTAAATCCATAGATAATTTTTCTACAATAAGATGAAATGCATTATCAATTGCAGTATCAATAGAAAATCTTATAAGCAATAACATCGAATATATTATATTCAATGAACAAAACGAGTGATCTAAATTATTTAACAATTTATTTTTAAAAACACCATATTTAGGTTTTGGTAATAAACGAAGAATTTATAAAGAGCTGTGTAAACTAAGCTCTAAAACTAAAGAAATTTATGAATCAAACAAATCAATAATTACAAAAATACAGGAATGTATTGAAATAAGAAATAAGTTTGCACATTGACAGCTACTATACAAAATCAATGATGAAAAATTTTATCTAGAATATTATTCCAACAATATAACTCAACAAGAGGAAATAGTTCAGCAAAAATTAAAAGAAGATGTGAGTAAATTTTATCAATGCATAAATGATATCAATAAATTAGTTTGAATTAATTGAACAATTAAAAAGAATATAATAAATGAATAAAATCATTATATTATTGAGATCAATAATGTTTTAAAACAATTGGCAATATAGTCAAAAAAACATCTTTTCAAAAGTCTGCAAAATATTTTAAAATATCCTTTACAGTAATCCATTTTGTATCTTTTTTTGATATTTCTTTCTCTAAATCTTTAAGTTTCTTCTCTGCTTCTTTCACCTTCTCCAAATCTGACTCATTTTGTTTAATAAAATCTATAGCATTCTTAATTGAGTTTTTAATAGTTATATCTTGTATAGAGAAATTTTTATTAGCAATTTTTATAGTTGTAGTCTTATTTCATGATGTTTTTTTAATTCATTCATTTGTAAGCTCTAATTCTTCAATACAATTTTTTAAATAATTTTGAATATCATCTTTAAATTTTCTTACATCAATTATCTTTGTATCTTTATATCATTTCATACCTGAAAAGTTTCCTACTGATTCATTTATCATAGATTCAAAGACATCCATATGACGTCATTTATCTTTTGGGAATGCGTTTCTAATTAAATATTCTGACTTGTATCTTCGATTTTTAAATTTAGTATCAGATATATTTACAATTTCTACTCTTCATATAGAAGCATTCTGATATTTTAACTTTTTAATAATTTTTTCTATCATAATATATAATATAATAATGTAAAAAGCCCCATAAAATATGGGGCTATGAAAATTATCCTCTTGGAGGAAATGGATCATTTCAATAAGTATATTCAATTTCAATGGTTCAATCTGCTCTATGAATAACTATTTGAGAAGGTTGATTGTTTTTTGCTATATTTTTTCAATATTCAATAGCATCAGACTTAATCTGAAATAACTTCTTAAAAGATTGGTTGTAAGTAACTTTCCAATTTCATCAATCAGGAAGCACTCTTATTGTGTTTCTGGTAGTCATAATAAATGAAAATTAATTTCTCTCATTTCATAGTTCTTAAATATAGTCGTATGAGGTCTAAAAGTCCGTATATCAAAGTCAAGTTTTTATTTCACCTGTAAAATCTCTTGCAAAAATTGTCTAAAAACTTATAAAATATTTTGCTATAAAAAATTGTATAAGATGATTCCTAAGAAAACTATGTTTTTTCTAGGGATCTTTTTTGTTTTTTGCAAATTTTCATTTTCATGATATAGATTTATATTATAAATTTTTTGAATAGCACACTCTTATTTTTAGTGCTATATATTTATATATATAGTGTTACACTGTAAATTCAACGGAAAAATCTCAAAATTTTTTTATAGTATAATTCCTTTTCTATAGTGTAATAAAAAGAAAAAATACACGAAATAGAGTAGTTAGGAGTTATATAAACCCACATAATGTAAAATATTATTACATTTTATACTTGATTTTGTAAAGATATTGTTTATAGGTAGTATACTTACAGAAGTTTTTATACTTTATATAAAGCCAAATGACTTCAAAAAACACACCAAATCAAAAGGTAAAAAATCTAAGAATAAAATTAAAGCTACCACAACAACAAGTAGCTGATTTTTTATGAATAAATAGAGTGTCCTTATCTCAAATTGAGAACTGAGAAAGAGAAATAAAGATATGAGAATTACAAAAGTTTTCAGAACTTTTTGATATTGATGTAAATGAATTATTAAACCCATCTACAAATATAAAACAAAAAAAACCTTCAGAAAAAGACAAACATTACAAACTAAAACAATTAATTATTTATATATCTACTAAACTCACCGCAAAACAAAATTTTGGAGAAACTTTACTAAACAAATTGTTGTATTTTATAGATTTTGATTATTATGAGCGAACTGGCTCTTTAATTACGGATGAAACTTATGTTAAACTTCCTTATGGTCCTATACCAAATGATATGAAAAAAATATTAACTAGTATGCAAAAAGATGGATTAATCAAAATCACAACTAGAGAATATTTTTGAAAAAAACAAAAAACAATTATTCCATTGGTTGATGCAGATATAAGTTTTTTAGAAGAAATTAATCAAAATAATAATATAACACAAGATAACTACGAACCATATCCAGATTTACCTCACCCAAAAAAACTTATCAAATCAATCTTAGATAAATATGGAAGCCGAAATGCTGATGCTCTAAGTGATCGATCCCACGGCGATATACCTTACAAAGCTACAAAAAAAATATGAGACATTATTCAACCATGATTAGTGTTTTATCGTGAATGATGATATATAACTAATCCTCACAATTTATCTGAAGACTAAGATTAATGCAGATAAAGAGATTACCAGAATTTGAAAAAGAATTTAAAAAACTAGCAAAAAAATACCCTTCATTGGAGAGTGATTTTGAGGTATTTGAAAAAACTTTAGTTTTAAATCCAAAAAACCACAAACCAATAAGTTGAGTTTGAGAAAACAAAAAAGGAGAATTTTATAAGGTTAAAAAGTTTCGTTGTCAGAGTATCGCTAGACAGTCCAAATATAGTGGAATAAGAATTATTTATAATTATTTAGAGGATGAAAAAACCATAGAATTAACATATATAGAGATTTATCATAAGAACCAAAAAGAAAATCATGATATAGAAAGGTTAAAGAATTTTTAAAGGAAGCGAAGGGGAAGTTGGAAAAGGAGATCAAGAGAAAGTAGTTTTTAGAATAACTAAAAAAATATTTACACTTTCTTTCATCAAAAAAAACCGCCTCACTCAGTTCCACCCGGGGTCCATATTCACAAACTATTTGACCCCGGGTGGTTTATAAAAAATTAATTCCTCACTATCTGATCCAAAACACGACAAACTTCATCCTCAGTCAATCTTTTGATCCCATTAGAACTCAAAATTCATCTCGACTGAAATTTTTTGATCTCATCTGGACCATTCCAAGCCCTTTTTACCAGATGAGTTTTTGTATTTGAAGATTTATCTTGCACACAAACTATATTATGCAAGGCATCATCATAAAAATCATCTGCTCTTTCTTCTCTACATATATCTCACTTGTCTTCTCAGATATAAAAATTATCTGGATATAGACCATGTCTATCCAATTCTTCCATAGTATCATCACGATACTTTTTACGCCTACTTGTAGCCAATATCAGATACATTTTATTTCTATACGCTTTCACTTTTTCCAATATAGGAGTAGGACACATATTTTTATACAATCAATTTTCTTCAATTATTTTATATATCTCATCAGATGGTAAATTAATCCATTCTGATTTTTTAGCTTGTCCCAAAGTTCATATGTTTCAATTTTTTTGCTCTATACAATCTCTCATATTATCTCACAGATAAAACAAAACATCATCAATATCAAAAACCTCTACAGGCAATTTCATTCTATTCAAAAAAAATATAAAATATTAAATTTTATACTACATATTCAACACAAAATGTCAATATACAGTTTTCATTGATTAGCAAACTCAAAACACTATAAGAAAATAGAAAAAATTTATCAACTAACGAAAATCGCCATGACTCTACAAAACACAGATCCACAAATATACAAAGCTATACTAGATGAACAAAAAAGACAGTCTGAAGGTATGGAATTGATAGCGAGTGAAAACTATCAATCTGAAGCTGTACTCCAGACTCAAGCCAGCGTATTTGCCAACAAATATAGTGAAGGTTTTCCTGGTCGCAGATACTACTGAGGACAAGAAAATACTGATAAAGTAGAACAGTTGGCTATAGACAGAGCCAAAGAAATATTTCACGCAGATCACGCCAATGTACAAGCACTATCAGGCGCTGCTGCCAATGTATGTATTTATGCTGCACTTATGGAACCATGAGATACCATTTTATGAATGGATTTATCTCATTGATGACATCTGACTCATGGAGCTCCTGTCACATTTTTGTCTAAAGTATTTAATTTTATCAGATACAAGACTTTACCAAACTGAGAAATAGATTTTGATCAGGTTAGAAAACTAGCACATGAACATAAACCTAAGATAATATTAGCATGATTTAGTGCTTATCCTAGAGAACTAGATTATGATAAATTTTCAGAAATTGCCAAAGAGGTATGAGCAATAGCTATGGCAGATATGGCACATATTGGAGGATTTATTGCTGCATGATTACTCAAAAATCCTTTGGATCATGGTTTCCATGTCATGATGACTACCACACACAAATCTCTTAGATGACCAAGATGAGCAATTATACTGAGCAAATGAACTGTGAGTAATCCACTCAAAAAACCAGAAGATACTATAGAAAATATACCTACTAGGATCGATAGAGCAGTATTTCCATGAGTACAATGATGACCTCACATGAACAGCATCGCAGCAATAGCAGTAGCACTCAAAGAAGCACAAAGTCCAGAATTTAAAGAATATGCAAAACAAGCTCTAGCAAATGCACAAGTAATGGCAGAGGAGTTTAAAAATAGATGATACAAGCTAATCACAGGATGAACAGACAATCATATGATTATCATAGATTTTTCAAATACACCTATAGAAAACGGAAAAAATGCTGAAAAAATATTGGATGAAGTTTGAATTTCAACATCTAAATCAACAATCCCAGATGATCCAAATCCACCATTCCGTCCATCAGGATTAAGAATTGGTATTCCTGCTATGACTACTAGATGAGTCAAAGAAGAGGATACTCGCAAGATAGTAGATTTTATGGATAGAGCACTCCAATGTCATTCTGAATGAAACGAAGAATCAAAAATACAAAAACTAGAATCAATCAGACAAGAAGTCGTAGAATTCACAAAACAATTTCCAGTTCCTAGCTTGTAATCAACATTTGTCCTCCTTTGAGAAGGAGGGGAACCCCCGCATTACTGCGGGGGTGGAGGATTTTTAATCGGCAGATAATGCCCACTAAATCCCTCTATCCCGCAAGACTGCAGGAGAACAGCTCCCTTTACAAAGGGAGACATTCATATTTATAATACAGAACCCAAGTGGAACATATAAGTACATAAGCTATAACACAACATCTATTGACATATAAACATAAATCATTATTAGAACGTATGTTGTTCTTTGACATCTTGTTTTTTTGTATGCTAAGACCTCATTATGCAAAAGGCACTATACAAGCTTAGGCAACTTGTATACAGTTAAATCTTAGTATGCAAAAACTGAGCCAAATCAGGCTCAAATCCACTCCTGCAAGATTCTTGCAGGAAAACTATGTTTATGCAAAGGGAGACGGTTTCTCAGCCGATCTCCCTTTTTCTTTAAAAGAAAAGTTGATTCAAGTAAAACTCAAATCAACCTTTAAGTTATGCAACGGCCAGCCTACTATTAAGTATTTTATCAAAATCATACTTTTTATTTATATCTTTGTACGAAGGTGGTTTACATTTCGTACCTCTCAATTTTATGGTGGTTTTATCCCACCAATGTTTTTTAGTGGTTTTTACCAAAATCCAATTACTTCTACTTGTATCGGGCTTAGCAAGCTTTTTCATAATCCTATTGTTTCTTGCTTTGATAAAATAATAAGTTATCTTACCTGCACGATCTTGCATAACAATTAAATAAATTTTTTTCGTTGTCATAAATCCTCCAGTTTTTTTATTTTTATTTTTACATAGAATGTAAATACTGATTAGACAACAAATGTCAAGTCAAAACTTTCAAAATTATTGAAATTAAACACTAAATATTTATACATAAATCAATATGCAAAACTGCATTTTGTTTTTTAGTTTTATGAAATAATCTTGATGTCAGAAGTAGAAAAAACAAACATTTTTTGAAGTAAAACCACACCTTATCCATTGGAAAAGGACTTAACGCAATCTTATATAGATTATGCCATGTCAGTGATTGTATCTCGTGCCTTGCCAGATACTAGAGATGGATGTAAACCAGTAATTAGGAGAATATTGTACGGTATGTATGACATGAAAATGTTTCACAACACAAAACACAAAAAATCTGCTAGAATCGTTTGAGATGTAATGTGAAAATATCATCCACACGGTGATAGCTCAATATACGAAGCTATGGTAAGATTGGCTCAACCTTGGTCTATGAGATATCCTTTGGTAGATGGACAAGGTAACTTTGGTAGTATGGATGGAGATGGTGCTGCTGCTATGAGGTATACAGAAGCAAAATTGACAAAAATATCTGAAGAAATGGTAGCTGACATCGAGCAAGATACAGTAGATTGGAGAGACAATTTTGATGGTTCTCTACAAGAACCAATCATGCTTCCTACCAAATTCCCAAATCATCTTTGTAATGGTACTATGGGTATTGCTGTAGGTATGGCTACAAACATGGCTCCACACAACCTTACAGAAGTCATAGATGCTTGTCTACTTTTGATACAAAGAGAAGGTAAGGAAATACAAGTACAAGAAACCAAAGAAATACTTATACCAGCAGAAATAGAATGAGAAGAATCTACAAAAAAAATAGAAAAAGTAAAAAATGAAGATGGTACACCAAAAATGATTCCTGCAAAATATGAAGTATCAATAGATGAGATTATGGAAATCATAAAATGACCAGATTTTCCTACTGGATGACTGATCTATGATTCAAACAGAATCAAAGAAGTATACGAAAAGGGTAGAGGAGGAATCGTATGTAGAGGAAAACACAAAGTAGAAGAATTGAAATCATGAAAAAATATAGTAATCACTGAGATACCATACATGGTCAACAAATCTACTTTGGTAGCAAAGATTTGAGAACTTGTAGTAGACAAAAAAATAGAATGAATCACAGATATTAGAGACGAATCCAACAAAGACAAAATTAGAGTAGTAATACAACTAAAAAAATGAATAGACCCAGACAAAATTTTGATGCAGCTGTACAAAACTACTGATTTACAATGTAATTTTAATGTAAACAACGTATCTTTGGTAGAAAAATGACTACAACCAAGGACATTAAACATCAAAGATCTTTTGATGGAGTTTGTCGTATTTAGAAGAAGAGTAGTATACCGCAGATCTGTGTATCAACTAAACAAAGCAAAAGATAGATTACATATCTTAGAGTGATTGAAAAAAGCAATAGATATCATAGATGAAGTAATAGAGACAATCAAAAAATCTGAGACAAAACAAGATGCCAAAAACAATCTGATAGAAAAATTTGAATTCTCAGAACAACAAGCTGAGTATATTCTACTTATGAGATTACAATCATTGGTTGGACTAGAAATACAAAAAATATCTGAAGAAATAGAAGAAAAGAAAAAATTGATAGAATATCTAGAATCAATCATCAATGACCCAATCAAATTGGATGGAGTAGTAGAAGAAGAGATGAATTACATCAAACTAAAATACTGAGATGAAAGAAAAACAGAAGTATCTCAAGATCTTAGTGTATACGATCTCTGAAATAGTCTCAAAGCATACAAAGATGCGGCCGACAAAATCAAAGAAGATGTAATACTTCGAATATGAAATGACTATACAATCAGAGTATTATATCAATCAAGAATTATTAACATACCAGAAGAAACTCTTGATCTAATATATACACAAAACCAAGATAAATTGATAGTAATTACAGATCTTGGAGAACTTGTAGTAGAAAGATTAAAAGATCTTTGATCTTATACTATGGCCAAAAATGCATTAGATTTAAACGAAGAATACTGACTAAAATGAAATATTGTATTTGCCAAGACACTACATTTCGACTACGATCATTTGTTGTTCTTGACCAAAGAAAACAATATCAAAAAAATGAACAAAGAATTAATATTAAAATTCAAAAAATTCCCAACAACAGTAATGAAACTTGCTCCAAAAGAAAAAATAGCCAAAGTATTGCCAGTATCAGATGGAGACAATATAGCTACTGTGACTGAACAATGACGAGGACTCTTGTTCCCAGCAGCAGATATTAGACCAATGTGAAAAACAGCATGATGAGTAAAAGCAATAGATCTGCAAGATGGAGACAAAGTATCAAATATGTTCTTGCATCAATGAGAACCTTTCTTGTTGTTACACAACAAAAAAGAAGCTAAACTACTAAATCTAGAAGATCTAAGGATCTGGAAAAGAGCTAGAAAATGAGATGTACGAGCCACATGAAATTGTAAACTAGAATGAGGTATAAGTATAGAGGAATGATCAATCATGATTAGATTTACAGATGGTAATCTACAAACTCTTCACTCAAATGATATAAAACTAGATGAGCCAGACACTCCACTAAAAACTATAGTAAATAAAGATATTGAACTTATTTACAGACCTTGGGAGGAAAAAGAAGAAAATCTAAAATGAAAAGAAGAAAGAAAGGCTAGAGAAAAAGCTGAAAAAGAAGCAGAAATGAAAAAAAATAGTCTTTTTGACACCACAGAAAATGAAGAAGAAAAAGAAGATAAAGAAGAATAATTTTTACAAATCAAAAAAATAAATGAATAAAAAGAATAAGCAAAATACAATAATTATAGTATTAATATCAATTATTGTAATAATTTTAATATTCTTAATTGTTAGTTTATTTACAATCAGAAAAAATATCCATCAGATCACATGAGACGATATCATAGATATTACTCCAAAAGAAAAAACTTTTGATTTTGAAACCTTTCAAAACTCTTTATTAAAAAATATAGAGACAAATCAAGACAGTATAGCTGCTATATATGCCCAAAAAAACATTGAAATAATTGATGATTCTGTAAATGAACAAGAAAGTAAAAAGCAAGAAACAAAAATCGAAACTATCAAAACTCTACAATGAAACGGTATAATAATAAGTCCAGATGGATACATAATAAGCAATCAGCATGTACTAGAAGATATCA
>DAOTFU010000009.1:1758-30061 GCA_035446765.1 Candidatus Absconditabacterales bacterium | reverse complement strand
CCTACAGGTAGATTATAAGCAATATCAATACACATAAATCTATGCATTTTGTATAAATAGAATTAAAAAAAACTTCTGTTCTACTATAGTATACGATTCAGAACTAAATTTGTGACAAGAAATTTGACAATAATATAATATCCATTATAATTATAATACTTTATACGATATTAAACAAAAAAATGAAAGAACAAACAAACTACATTGATCAATTAAACCAAGAAAGATTAAAAAAAATTGATGAAAAAATCACAACTTTAACAAAAGAATTAAAAAATGCTAAAACAGCATATGATAGAGCACTAAAAAATAAAGAAAAAAAAATTAGCATGATAAAAGAATGAAAAAATACTTATGAATATCTAATCAAAGAACAAAATATAGACGAGAATATAAACAAAAAACGAAGACAAGTTATCAATATTGATAATCAATTATCAGAATTAAAAATCAAAAAAGAAGAATTAACATGAAGAAAAACACTGCAAAATCAAGAAAAAATAAATAGTTTAACAGAAGAATTAATTAATCACTTAGAAGGTAAAAAAATATATAAATCATATAAAGAAAAACAAGAACCTGCTGTAGGTAAACAACTATGAGAAAACTTATCAAATACTAAAGCTAAACAAGCACAAGCTGCTCGAGATATCTTACAAGAAGATGAAGAACAATTAAACCAAAATAATCCCTGAAAAGAGCATGATCCAAAATTAAAATTTATACCTATAGAAGATATAGCAGACCCCTCTGCTGAAAAAAACATATACAATATATGATCATACGAGGATAGCCCCGCATTGATGGAAGCTCTAGAACGAGACACACCAAATGAAGACAATAATACAGAACAAAATGACTTAAAAAATGATTATTATAATACATTTAATGAGGAATATTTTGAAGAAAAGAAAAGCAAAAAACAAATTGAAATAGAAGCTAAAAAACAAGAACTTGATATAAAATATGGTGACCTAGAAAAAGATAGCCACCAAATAGATGGTCACAAAATAAGATTAAACAAAACAAATAAACCAGTCTCTGGTTCTGATAAGTATCAAGCAAAAAACAAAAAAAACTACAAAAGATATCAACATATAGAAACAGAACCAGCAAACAGAGTCAAAAAAGGGATTAAAAAGAAGAACAGAAATGTGGAAAATGATATACAAAAATATTAATACGCTGCCTAATTTTATAACAAAAACCCCTATTAAACAACATTTCTACAAAAAGTATAGCACGTAAACAAAAAAAGTGCTACTTTTTCTTGAAATTTATTTTTTTTTAATTATTATAGCACTAACATCACTTTGGTGATACTAAATTAGCCGATAGCTTATGGCCAATGGCTGACTGCGAAAACTTTAATAAAAGTGCCTTCGCTATCAGCAATTAGCAAACAGCTATTAGCTAAAATTTTATAAGATAAAATTTAAAACAATGTGAAAAATTATTTGAATAGATCTTGGTACAACTAACTCTTGTGTTGCATACATGATGTGAGACAAATCAAATGTAATAGCAAATTGAGAAGGTGCTAGGACTACTCCCTCTATAGTTTATATAAAAGGAGAGGAGATGTTGGTATGAGATCTAGCCAAAAGAAAAGCTGTCTTAGAACCAAAAAATGTAATATTTGAGACCAAAAGATTTATTGGTAGAAAGTACAAAGAAGTTAAAGATGAGGTAAAAGACATGCCATATGATATTAAAGAGTGATCAGATGGTGGTATTTTGGTGACAGTAGACAAAAAAGACTACAAACCAGAACAACTTTCTGGATTCATCTTGAAAAAAATCAAAGAAGATGCAGAAAAATTTCTTTGAACACCCGTAACACAAGCAGTAATCACGGTTCCTGCTTACTTCAATGACGCTCAGAGAAATGCAACAAAAGCTGCTGGGGAAATTGCAGGGCTCAAAGTAGAAAGAATCATAAATGAACCAACTGCCGCTTCATTGACATATGGTGAATGACAAAACAAAGACGAAAAAATAGTAGTATTTGATCTTTGAGGATGAACATTTGATGTAACTATATTAGAAATAGGATGAGAATGAACTTTCCAAGTATTATCTACAAGTGGAGATACACAACTTGGAGGTAAGGACTTCGATCAAAAAATCATAAACTATCTAGTAGACTCATTTAATACAAAAGAATGAATAAACTTAAAAGAAAATGCTATGGCTATGCAAAGACTAAAAGATGAAGCAGAAAAAGCCAAGATGCAACTTTCTCAAGTAGAAAGAGTAGATATTACTATACCATTTATATGTACTGATGATGCTTGACAGCCAAAAAATCTTACCGAAAGTTTAACTAGAGCTCAATTTGAAAACTTAGCAAAAGATTTGTTGGAAAAATGTAAACAACCAGTAATTCAAGCACTAAAAGATAGTAAATTGGACAAATGAGAAATCAACGAAATCATATTGGTGTGAGGTTCTACTAGGATGCCAGCTATCAAAAAAATAGTAAAAGACATATTTGACAAAGAACCAAAATCTACTGTAAATCCAGATGAATCAGTAGCACAAGGTGCTGCAATCCAAGGATGAATTATACAATGAGATGTAAAAGATATACTTTTGATGGATGTTACTCCTCTTTCTCTTGCTGTAGAAGTAGAGTGATGACTAGCACATAAATTGATAGAAAGAAACACTACAATACCTGCAAAAAAATCTAATATATATACTACAGCCACAGACAATCAATCAGCTGTAACTGTACATGTAGTACAATGAGAAAGACAATTTGCAAAAGACAACAAATCATTGTGACAATTCAATCTAGAATGAATACCAAACATGAGAAGATGACAACCACAAATTGAGGTAACATTTGATATCGATGCAAATGGTATATTGAATGTAAGCGCAGAAGAAAAGTCTACTGGTAAAAAACAAAATGTAGTTATACAATGAGCTACAGATCTTTCTGATGACGAAATTGCAAAAGCAAAAGAAGATGCAGAAAGATTTGCAGAAGAAGATAAAAAAAGAAGAGAATTGGTTGAATCTAAAAACAAACTAGAACAACTAACATATCAAATGGAAAATCTTCTTGAAGAAAACAAAGATAAACTACCAGATGAAGCCAAAGAAGAAGTAAATAAATTAATCGCTGAATCAAAAGAGCTAAAAGAAAAAGAAGATGCTACAAAAGAAGATTTAGATAAAGAGATAGAAAGAATTCAAAAAGAATTCCAAGAACTTTATCAAAAATATCAAGCTCAAACTCAAAATACTGGATGAGATCCAGATACAGAGATTGAAGACAAAGATTGAAAAAAAGATAATAAAAAATCAAAAAAAGATGATAAAGGAGAAGAGGAAGTAATAGACGCTGATTAATATTGTTTCAAACAATACAAAAACCTCGCTAAAAGCGAGGTTTTTGTATTTGCAATAAAAAAAATATTTAATATATTGATATCACAATATATTAGAAAGGATCATCTCAGATTTTCGACCTCTCCCTTCCCTCTCCTTTCAAGAGAGGAGAACTATAGTACAAAGATACTATAGAACATCTCCCCTTAAAGGGGAGATGCAAGAGGGGTCGAAAAAGTAAGCCTGCCTTGCCAGCATAGACAGGTCCCCGAAGGGAAATTTATTTAAAACAAAAATTCACAAAAAAATGAAGAATAATTTGATAAACATAATTAAAAATGAAAAAACTATAGCGCTCTTGGCTCCAAGTTTTCCTGCAGATTTTGAATTTCCAAAAATAATCACAGATCTTAGAAAGATTGGGTTTGATAAGGTAGTAGAATTGACCTATGCTGCTAAATTGATAAATCAACACTATCGTAAAATAATCAAAGAAAATATAGATATACAGCATATATGCACAAATTGTCCAACAGTGACTAAATATATATTGAACAAATATCCTCAGCACAAAAATAAATTAGTAAATATAGCTTCTCCTATGGTAATAATGAGTAGAATTGCCAAAAAAGAATTTTGAGAGCAATATAAGACAGTATTTATCTGACCCTGTCTGGCAAAAAAAGTAGAAGCTCAAGAATCTTGAGATGTAGATTTTGCTATTACTTTCAAAGAACTACAAGAAATTTTTGATGAATACAAAAATAATAATCTCGAATATTGTGACTACGACAAATCCAACATCACAGAAGCCTGAGACCCAGATTTTGACAAATTTTACAATGATTATACCAAGATTTATCCACTTACTTGAGCTGTAGCAGATACTATGCACTACCAAGATATTTTAACAAAGGAACAAATATTAAGCTGTGATCAAATACCAAATATAGATGATTGAATCAAAAAAATGGAACAGGACAAAAACATAAAATTTTTTGATCCGCTAGCCTGTAAAGGATGATGTATAGGCTGACCATGATTTGCAATACAAAAAGACATAAAAGAAAGAAAACAAGGTATATTAGATTATCAAAAATATTGTAAAAAAGATAAGATCTGATCCAAATTATGAAAAACAGATGACTGCCCAGATATTAAATTTCAAAACAATCTTATAAAATAAACTAAAAAAATGGATCATCTCAGATTTTTCACTAGGAATCCCTCACCAAAGACTTTTGGTGAGGGGTGGCGATTTTTGAAAAACTTCTGAGTGATCCGAGGCATTTTTGCATACTTTTGCTGCTGGGAGGCAAAAGTATGTCTAAGCGAAGCGTTATTTATTTTTTCTATAAAGTATTATTTGTACAACTATCATACCAGTAGTAATGACACCTATTGACTGACCAAGTATCAAAACCCGATCATCTTGTAAAAATCAATGAACAGTCCATAAAATATAAGATAAAAATGCCAATAAATAAAATACTACTGAAACACCTTTCGTAGACTTACGTTTATAGTTTAATTTAAACTGATGTGGGAATCATATGGCCTTAACTAATACTCAAACAACAACAGTTAAAACTCATATAACAACAGCAAAAGTTACATTAGACATATTTTAATTTCTATTTTCTATAAAACCATTTTAATAAAGTCTTGATCAAAGGCACATTTACAAATATAGTGATTAATACAGTAAGTGTCAACATTGTACCAAATCACTTAAACATATTTGAACCAAGCATAAACAAAAGTATAGCTATAAGTTCTGTAGAAAGATTACCATCTCTAATAGCTGGTCGACTTCTATCATAAGCTGTGTCTATAGCAGAAATCAAAGTTCTTCATTTATCTTGTTCTTCTCTCATTCTTTCAAATATAAGTATATTGGCGTCTACAGCCATTCAAATAGACAAAATCACAGCAGCAATACCTGACAAAGAAAGTGCATAATCTGCTAATTTCATAAAAAATCACAATATTACAATAAACGAAATCAAAACAGACAAAGTTACCAAAGCACATCTTCTACCATACATAATATACATATAGGCAAATATAGCAACAATACCAATAAGTGCTGCTATCAAAGCACCAGTTAAGGCATTTGCTCACAAAGTAGGACTAATTTTCTCTTCTTGCATGAGTACCAATGGAGCTGGTAATGCTCAATCATTCAAAGCATCAACCAATTCTTTTGCAGATTCCATAGTAAAATCACCATCAATTTGAGCTGTACCACCACATATTTTTGATCTTATAACAGGAGAAGTTTGCAATTCTCCTCATACAAATATAGCCATCTGATTTCCTACATTATCAGATGTAATGTTACAAAATATTTCTTTACCTTTATCATCAAAATTGATAGCAACCACTGGCATACCCACCTGTGATTGACTAGTATTTGCATATTTGAAATAAGCACCATTTAATATATCACCATTTTTTGATTTAGCAGTTTTCCAAGTCTCTCTATCTTGCACAAATACACTTTCTATATCATACAACACTTTTGAATTCATTTTAGATTCAAAGCTTTCTTGATTTACATTTTTTACTACTAAACTAGCAAACAAGTCTTCGTCTTTAGCTTTTTTGTTGCGTATATATACTACAAAATCACTTCACATGCTCACATATTGTTGTATTTCTTCAGTATTGTTTTCATCAAAATTTGGTATCAAAGAATCTAATTGTTCTTTTGCTATCCAACCATTAGCAAGCAATTCTGCATCTGCAAAATTATCTTTAGATTTTATAGTATTTTTTACATTCTGGATAGTTGTCTCCTTTTGTTTGTTTGCTGCTTGAATCTCTTCATCACTAGCTCACAACAAAGCATTTCATCAAACTCTGACTACTTTTATATCATAAGCTTCCTCTCATTCTACTACAGCTCCAAGATTGTAAACAAGGTCACCATCCACATAATTATAACTATCTATTTCTGCAGTATCAGATTTATTTACAGATTCCTCATATTCATATCAAAGTTGTTCAGCCACATCTACCACATCAGCAACACTTGCAGTCTCTCTATCTACCTTCAATACATCATTTACACGATAAAAAATATATCAATATAGTGTCTCATTTTTTACATTACCGCTTCTATCTTGATAATCTACTATGTCATAAGTATCTGTGATAATATTGGAAATTTCCCCCTTTTCTATATCCAACAAAGAAGGTTTATTTTTATATAAATCTGGCATTTGTCACAAAGTTACGCCAGTCCAATGATTATAAAATATATTTTCAGATCATCTAGCATCTGCAAAACTTGATATATTTCAATCATTTTGCTCTACTTCATATTTCAAGTCTTCAGCAATCTTCTTTCTAGCTTGCTTATTTGCATAACTAGGTTCTTCATTGTTGGGTAATCTAAATTCTAACTCAACAGTCTTACCAATAATTTCTTTAGCTTGATTTAAGTCTGCTATACCACCAATTTCCACCACGATATATGGCTGTCATTCCATACTTTGTACATAAGCCCTATAATCACTTACTCACAGACCAGAAATTCTATTGTCTATATTTTTCAACACAATATTTTCTATCATTTTTTTGATAGCTGTAAGCTCCGATCATTCATATACTTGTTCATATTTATCATACGATATTTTGAAAACTAATTTTGTTCCACCGCTTACATCCAATCATTTTCTAAAATGACTTATACCATTTGGAGTCAATATAAGACTTCTATTTCACGTCTCAGGATGAAATTTTCTTCCCACAAAAAATATAAAAATCAGACCCAAAACAAATAAAAACATAAAAATAGTTCTTCTACTATTCAATTTTCGTTTCATTTTAATTACAAAAAAATCAAATAAAAAAAATTTGAAAATTACAAGCAAAACATATATTTTCAGCCAAAAAAAGCAAGAGAAAAAAGAAAATGTAAAGCACTAAAAATAAAAAAAAACAAAAAAAGAAGATTTGTTAAATCTTCTTTAAGAGTATTTCATAAAAATTATTCAATTTTTTGTGTGTTTTCTATATCAGTTCCATTGTTCGCTTCTCCAGCAACTTCTTTATTTACTTCTTCCTGAGGTTTTTGCTCAGCAGGCACTTGATTGTTTTGATTTAACTTATTGATAGGTGCGTCCAAATCAATACCTGCAACACTTTCTACTTTGCTTTCTACTTTATCCAAAAATCAAGTAACACCACCCATAATAGCATCAAATGGTTTCTTTTGTGGTGCTTCTGTTTTTGTTCAAACAGATTGATTATTTGTAGTTACTTTTTCAGTACTTTTCTTGATTTCTCAAGTCTCTGGATCTGGTTGACCAGACAACTTAGCAATAAATTTTATCAACTTTTTGGTAAAACCACTTGGTCATTTATATACTTTCTCCTCAACTCAAGAATTTTGTACAACTTGATTTACTTGTCAATTATTTGTATCAACTTGTATATTATTTGCGTTTTGTACAGAAGCTTGAGTCTCTTGTACATTACCTTCATTAGCTTTATTGTCTATTAAATCATAAGGATTTCATCCTGTTTGAACCTGATTATTTGCCTGTAAATTTTCTTGATTTTGTTCTATCATGATTTTTGTTTTGTAAAACAAATTAAAATTACTATATAAATTATAGTCAAAAATAAAGAAAATGCAAATTTTAAGCGCACTCTAAAAAATGAAATACAACTGACCTGGAGAAAGAATAGACACTCGACTGACATCACAATTTCCATATTCAAGAAATTTTTTTCATCATATCA
This sequence comes from Candidatus Absconditabacterales bacterium, assembly GCA_035446765.1. Taxonomy (GTDB): domain Bacteria; phylum Patescibacteriota; class Gracilibacteria; order Absconditabacterales; family Absconditicoccaceae; genus JALOAF01. The sequence continues at coordinate 21,964 of DAOTFU010000009.1, read as the reverse complement.
TATCTAGGTGATGAATCCAAGTCTGAAACAAAACAATCAAAAAGTCTTACAAGCTAAAAAATTGAGACGAAATCACAATAAACAACCTAGAAAGATACCTATCACCAGTTATTTTGGAAGAGGCCCCAAATATCAAAATCCCAATCATTTTGGAAAAAGAAGATTACCTAGTATTAAACAAACCCAAATGAGTTTTATCTCACCCAAATAGTGTACGAGACGCTAACCAACCATCTGTAGTATGATTTCTTTATCACAGTTTCAAAGATTTACCAAGTATATGAAATTTTATCAGAGCTGGACTAATTCATAGACTAGATAAAGATACAGATTGATTGATGATTATAGCAAAAACAGAAAAGTGACTATCTCACTTCAAAGAATTATTTAAAGCTAAATCAGAATCTGAAACACTAGAAGACAAAGAATCTGCATCAATAAAAAAATTCTACAAAGCTACATCTATTATTACGGTACTTGGCCAAGAATTTATAGACAAAATAAAAGATAAATTACCACACTATATCCAAGAAACAGTACACGCAAAGGTACCAAACCCCACACCAAAAATGGGAATAACAAAAATATTTGAAATAGAACAAGACACAGAAGATACTGTAAATTTGAAACTAGAAATATTGACTGGAAGAACTCATCAAATACGTTACCACCTATCCAACCATGGATTACCAATATTGTGAGACTATCTATATTGAAATGAGGACGAAAATCACAAGATGCAGCTCACAGCATACAGACTAGAATTTATAGACCCAGATTGAGAAAAAATAAATTTAAAAATATAAAAAAGCCCCACAAAATGTGGGGTTTCTAAATAAAGATTAAATAAGTTGCCTTGTGTGCTCTTCAATAACTGCTGGATTTATGTCACTAATAGTTATTAATATACAACCTTCAATAACATTTCCAAATCGTGAATTTACAGATGCTCCCAAATACCTCATAGTTTCAGAAAGTTTAACATAAGCATTTACCAAAGGCGGAACATTTTTCCTTTTGCCTTCTTTAAACTTTTTGTGTAAGATTTTTCGATTTTGATCCAAACCTAAACTCTTAACAAAATCATTAATCTTAGAAAAACTTACAGATTCTTTGGGTGAAACGAAATCATCTGAAGGAAACATTTCTGTAAGAAAACTCAATAAAACATCAAGTTTGTCTTCCAATATCCAAGGATAAAATGTCATTTTCCCAAAAAAATACCTTACGCCAGGATATTCTTTAATCAAAAATCCTAGTCCATCCCAAAGATTATGAAGTGCGTATCTAACCTTCTTAGCATCAAAATTAACAAAAGACCTACCTAATTCAATAGTGTAAGGTCTAATTTCTTTCTTAAAATCAGGCTGTAAATTAAACAAATGAGAAGTAGGACTATCGTCTATTAAACGACTCATCTCTATAAATCTATAAGCTCCAGTAATTTCATTATTTTCAGGATCCCACACAAAAAGTTGACTGAAAGGAACTATATTCGTATCATATTGATCGATGTCCATTTCCTTCCCTGTGCCAGCACCCATAAATCTAAAAGACAATTCTCTAAGTCTACCAATCTCTCTCATGATATTTGGAGACTTCTTGTGATCAGTAATATATATATAATTACCAACCATATTTGTCTTACAAACCATGCTTAATTGATTAATTTCTCTTCTCAAAACATACTTTTCAACCTGTTCAATAACTTCTTCGTGTCTTTTCATAATTTGTGTGTTTTTTATGTTTATTATTTTTATTTTTTCGAAAACCAACTATATGTATAATCACAAAAATATCAAGTTTTTATATCAAATTGATTTTAGCAGGCAAAAACTTAGAATAAATGCCGTTATTTTAAGAAAATAAAAATAAATGGACTACAAAATCTTTGGTTGTAAAGTAAACAAATATTATCTAAATAAACGACTAAATCATCTCCAAGACGCAGATGACAATGATTTTATCATTGCTTCGTGTGTAGTCACAGACAAGGCCAAAAACAAATTTATCAAAGAAACAATCAAGCAGGTCGAAAACTGAAAACATATATACCTTACTTGATGCGCTGTATTTGATAAGTGAGCAAAAATGGATGATGATAAATTTTACTCAATTTATCCTGAATTAAAAAAATTTAAAGACAAAATTATTCTACTATGAGAAGAACCAGCTACAACTTGCAATCCGCAACTTGCTACCAAAAATATTTATACCAAAAAATTTATAGTGATACAAAACTGATGCGACAACTATTGCAGCTTCTGTCTCACAATTCACAAAAGATGAGAGTCTCAAAACATACCAGCAGAAGAAATAATCCAAGAAATAAACGATTTTGTCTCTACATGATGAAAAGAAATAGTAATCACATGAATCAATTTAGCTGCACGATGATGTACAGACACAAAAAAACCCAAAGATAGTAAATTCGCTGAATTACTACAACAAATATTAGACAAAACAAAAATAAAAAGAATTAGGATTTCTAGTCTCTGACCAGAATTTTTAAATGACCAATTTTTTGAAGTAATCAAAGATCAAAGATTTTTACCACACTTTCACCTCTCTATCCAAAGTTTCTCTGACAAAATATTGAAATCTATGAATAGACATTATGATTCACAAATATTAGATAATGTAATAAACAGACTAAAAAATCTAGACAGACCAGACAAAAAACAAATATCAATTTGAGCAGACATCATAGTTTGATTTCCATGAGAGACAGAAGAAGATTTTCAAAAAACAATTGATTGAATCTCAAAACACAAAATAAATAAAGTGCATGCTTTCCCATTTTCATCACATGAGAAATGAGAGACAATACCTGCACATTGATTACCAAATCAAGTACCACAAGAGATCAAAAAAAGAAGAGAAAAAGAATTAAAACAAATAGCAGACCAGATAAGAAAAGATTTTATAAAAGCTAACGAATGACTAGAACATGAGGTATTGATTGAAGAAAAAAAAGACTGAAAACGAAGATGATGGACATGAAATTATATCCAAGTAGAACTAGACACAAAATGTCAAAAATGAGAAATAAAAAAAACTATACTTTAAAGAGCTGTGGAAATCCACAGCTCTTTATTTATTGATTTTTAATCTAATATCTTCCTGACTGTGTCCATAGCCTGATTTTGATCAACTTGATGAAAAGCAAAAAAATCATCATTAAAATAATCAAAATCTTCTACTTGAACAAAACAGCCTTCTTCCATAAAACCAACAGTATAAAAATAATCGGTAAAATGTTTTACTACCACAAAAGAATTGGAATCTCTTGTAATAAATAAATTAGAATCAAAAGAGGCGACTTCTTCAATTGAATCAATAAAACCAGATTCAAAGATGTTCTCTTCCTGAGATACAAGATGAATTTTTTCATTTTCCAGTGGATATTGTTTATCCAAACCATTGCAAGAAAGAAAAAATACAAAAAACAAAACGATAAAAAAAACTACATTTTTCATAGGCTTAAACTTTTATTTTTATTAGACTAATTCAATATTTATTTGTTTATTTTTTACCTCTAACTTTGTAAGCTTTACTCAAGCAGCATTCAACATACTTTTGGATACAATATCTGCGTCTGTTCAATTATACTTATCTGACAAATAAATTATTTCCTTTATACCAGATTGGATAATCAATTTTGCACATTCATTGCATGGAAACAAAGCAACATAAAGTCTACATCCATGCAGATCCCAACCACCACTGTTCAAGATCGCATTTGCTTCTGCATGTACCACATGAGCATATTTAGTATCACAAAATCATCACTCTCTTTCCCATGGAAACTTATCATCATCACATCCAGTAGGAAATCAATTATATCCTATACCCACAATTCTATTTTTATCATTTACTATACATGCACCTACTTGTGTACTTGGATCTTTACTGCGTTGTGCTGACAACATTGCCACACCCATAAAATATTCATCTCGTGAAATATAATCATTTCTCTTTGGCATGTAAGCAAAATAACAAAATAAAACAACACAATAATTTTTAAAAAACAGTCAATCAAAATCAATAGCAGTTTAAAATTAAATTACAGATTGACTTTCAACAAACAATAATTATTATAACACACATAAAACATAAGTCAAACCAAAAAATATTATTATGAACCGAGAACAATTAATTGACCAATTATTTAAAAATGCCGAAGAGACAGTAAATGTATTCAATAACCTACCTGAGATTTTAACCGATCTTGGGTTCAATGTCCCTAAATGCTACGACCCATCTCGAAGAGGTGGTATAATGAAGGCTGGTTTCGGAATGAATGATTATGAAATAAAACAAATCGGAAAAATCATCAATAAGCCAGATCCCGAATTTGAAAACAAACTAAACAAGTACACCGCCTATGCAAAAGGAAAATATAGTGTGCTTGTAAGTCTAAAAGTTTTCCTTAGTGAACAAGGGAAATTTAAACCTGCATTTAATGGTCAGCCTATAGGTGAGTTTATATCCATAGCTGGCGGTGTTGCCTTCGAATGGAACAATGGTTATGTTTTCACTGCATTTTCAGGTAGAGCATCCCAAGCTGATCAAGCCATACTAATTATGGCAGCTTACAAAACCGGAATTGTTGACAAAAAGGGTATAGAAGTTTATTATCAAATAACCAGCAACCCCTACCTGGAAGCGAATCTATTTGGTGCTTTAATCAGTGAAATGAAGTAATCATTTCACAAAAACATTTTAAACAAAGGACTCGAATTCGAGTCCTTTTTCTAATTAAGTCCTTGTATTATCCTATCAAATAACTATTATTATAGCACTTAAACTAGAACTTTAAACTTGCAACTTTTAACTTTTAACTACTTGTGTATGAAATTATTAGAATGAACAAAATTAGCACAAAAAATGCAAAAGGAACTTACAGAGAAAACAACAAAACTTTTTCCAAACAAAGAAAAATATGTAGGTATAATCTACCTTTGAGAAGATAAATCATCAAAAGTATATGTATGACTCAAACAAAAATATGGTGAAAATATTTGAATACCAGTACATATTTTTGGACAATATAAAAAATGAGATCAATTACCTGAAAATTTGAATAATGACTACGATGTACAACTATATATGAAACAAGAATATGATAATATATGAAAAATTATCGATCTAATCAACTATCTAAATAGTGACAAAGATTGTATATGAATAGTGGTACAATTACCTTTACCAAAGGAATTTAAAGAATACAAAGCAAAGATACTATCTACAATTGCTCCAGACAAAGATATAGATGGACTTGGTGGTATATTAACTGGATTATCTTCTATAGATCTTATAGATTTTGTACCAGCTACTCCAAAAGCTGTAATCAATATATTACAAGAATATGACTTATACAATATCAGATGAAAAATAATCACAATAGTATGACAAAGCAATCTAGTAGGGAAACCACTTATGCTAGAACTAGTAAAACAAGGTTGAACTGTCTATTCTTGTAATAGTAGTACACCACAAGAAGAACTAAAAAAACTATGTAAATCATCTGACTACATCATATCTTGCACATGAGTAGTACATTTATTAAATGATGATTTTGTTCGTGACGACCAAAGTCAAATAATCATAGACGTATGATATGGACACAAAGACGGTAAACCAGTATGAGATATAGATTTCGACAGTGTAAAAGACAAAGTAAAATATATCACCCCAGTCCCTGGTGGAGTTGGACCCCTGACAGTAGCATGTCTATTTGAAAATATTTTCACTATACAAGAAAATTTAGGAGAAATACATTAAAAAAAGACCCCGGGGTTAATTATACAATCATGTATAACCCCGGGGTCTTTTTGAATATTATTTATACAAAATCTCCCAACCCTTAATTTCCCTATCCGTCAAAACAAAAACTTTTGGAGTATTACAATTTGCCCTATCCAACTCTTGTCATCACTCTTTCAGTAAATCTACAATTTCCAGCTCTCACATTCATTCTGCATTAAGAAATTTCAACTTCATTCATCTCTCCAAAACTTCCTTTGGATTAAATTCATAATATTTCTTTCAATCTTTTTCAATGAAATTATCTTTGAAAATTCCAAAATAATTTCTACAAAAAGTAGGCCCAGGACTATCTATATTTGTACTAGTAACTTGTTCTTCTTCACCTTCTGGGAAATTTTTCAAATCATTAAACAAAAATCCATCCCAATAAGGTCTGTGAGGAATTTTTTCTACTAATTCTTTGGCTTGTAAATCCGGTTCTTCTCATGCTACAATAGCATCTCTGACAGTTTTGTATGCCTTAACCATCGCTCATACATAAAATTCTGATTTACTTCTTCATTCAATTTTGATAGCATCCACATACGGCAATATCTCTTCCAATTTATCTATCGTACAAAGATCTTTTGAAGACAATATATAACTTCCATTTTCATCATTTTCCAATTGAAATAATTTACCTGGTCTTCTTTCTTCTTCCAACCAAACTTTGTACTTAAATCTACAAGCATGATTGCATTCTCACTTATTTGCTTGTCTACCTGCCATATAATCTCCCAACAAACATCTTCAGCTATATGACATACACATAGCTCCATGTACAAATACTTCCAATTCTATATCTGGGACATGCTTTCTAATTTCTTTGATTTCTTCTATATTTAGCTCCCTTGCAAGAATGACTCTCTTTATTCACAAATCTCTTCGAAACTTGATAGATTCATAATTCAAAGTAGAAGCCTGAGTACTCAAATGTAACGGCGTATCCGGAAAATGTTTTCTAATCACATTGAAGGTACCAGGATCAGAAAAAATGATCGCATCAGGCTTGGTTCAGACCAACCTCTCTACTACAGATTCAAACACAGCAATATCTGTATTTCTAGGAAAAATATTCATCGTCAACAAAGCTTTAGATCAATTTTCATGAATAGCATCTATGGTTTTTTGTAGATCATCAAAATCTTTTACCTTGTTTTGCCTCATCCTCAAAGATGTAAAAGGTACTCAAATATATACTTCTTCAGCTCCATATTTACTAGCTACTACAGCCTTTTCATATGATCATCCTGGAGCTACTATTGTCGGTTTGTTCATTTTTTACTCATTATTAATTATAAAGATTTTTATCCCCCTTTGTTAAGGGGGAAGTTTTGACACATTGTTTGTGGCAAAACAGGGGGATTTTAAACACCGAATATGTCATCTCGAGTTTCAAGTATTGCAAGAGATCTAAACAATATTAACTAGATTTCTCGCAACAATTACACTCGAAATGACATTAAGAAGATTTCTCGCAAGTCATAACACTCGAAATGACACAGACTTTTATACCTGAAACACTTCATACTCTTGTTCTCTTATTTTGTATATCGGCAAATCCTCCCCATATTTTTTCAACTTCTCTAGTTCTTTTTCACTATAATTGTTATATTTCTCAGATTTCCAATGCACCATTACTTTGATAGGAAGCCATCACAATCAATCTTCCAATCTATTATAATCTCCTGTAAAAAAGTGCCTTGCCCGTATCATAGCACCAGCAGAATTACCAGAAATAACTTTATCATCTAATAACATTTTAAGATTATCAATTTTTCTTAAAATTTCCAAATGATGCTCTTGCAATCATCCACAAAAATACAATGACTTATATTCTTTTATTTGTTCTATTAATACTTCTATATCATCACTAGCCATAACACACTCTATATCTACATCAGGATTGTGATCTATAAACTTTTGACTATCTAACTCAAACTGTAAATCATAGTTTCTATTTTTTTGTGCAAAAGGAAAAATCAATATTTTATTTCCTCATTCTTTCACTACATGCTGAAAAAATTTCTTATTTTTTTCTGTCCTAGGACTAGTCATTCATCAATGCAACAAAAATTTCATACAATATGATTCAAAATAAAAAAACAAATAAAATATATTCTTATACAAAATAAATTCAAACAAAAAAAGCTTTCTCATTACAAAAACAAAAAAGCTCTTTATTCCTTTTGAGATTTGTTCTCTTCTTTATTTTCTTTTCTTTTTTCTTTTGTTAACAGAATCAAAGATAGAATCACGAGAACAAGCAGAATAATCCCTGTAGCCAAGGACTTAAAAGGAATCCCAAACAAATTATATATAGCTGCCCATACAATTATAAAAGCAAGAGCTATATAATCAGCATACTTATACATCATAACCTCCTTTTCTACTTTATTTTTTTATTAACTTACACTATATCGTCCACCTCTTTTTTTACTTTTCTCACACGATACAGCGAAGTCAAGTATAACAATTTAAACAGCAAAAATCAAATGAAACTCATAATAAAGAATGCTATCCTCACAAATCCAAATAATAAGAAATATGAAAGCAACACCACAGACAAACCAAATCACTTAAGGCTAAATTTTTTGTTTATTTCGTTAAGCACCATATCACAAACTCACACACTATAAGACTCCTGCTGTCACATTATTTGATCTATCGCATTAGACTTCCATTTGTTAAATTGAGTAATTATAGGTTTCATATTTTCATCAGTATCCTCGATAGATATATTCTTATCTTTTGCTTTCAACAAAACTTGGTCCATATCAAATATCTTCTTTTCTTCTACTGGCGCTTCAGTTTCAAATTTTCAAATCAAATTTCATTGTACTCATTCAGTAAAAACACCTATCTTATCTACCGAAAACTTAAATGGTTTTTCTACAAATTCTATCAACTTGTTTGAAGCTCACTGTAGTCAATCACAAGTAAGAGGAAATTTTGAAAACATTCACACCAAAGCCAAACTATATGTAACAGTAATAAACAATGTAAATATATATCATCATCTCAAAAAATAAGAAATACTACTAAATTGAATTATTTTCAAAGAGTTATATAATACAAATAATGATGTATTAAATGTCACTACAGCCAATATAAGCCAAATATTTGTTTCCAAGCCAAAAGACAATAAGACAAATAGACCCATAAAGGTCAAAATAAACATAATCATCAAAAAATATTTTGTCTTAAATTTTTTGATATCCAAACACAAAAAATGAAAAAATATAAACAAAAAGAATATACAGACAATAGAAGCAAAAAGATCGTGACCTGCAAAAAGATAAAAAAAAGTAAATATATAGGCTATCAAAGATAGCACCAAAAAAATACTTGTCCTAAGTTTAGCTCTACTTTTCCAGATCTCATTCATAATTTATGCCAATATATTTATAAAAACACCTCCAAACAACATTACCAACCAAAAGGCCAATATCATCGATGGTAAAAATGGTATTATTTTTGTTTGTTTAGATCAAATAATTTTGGATATCAAAGCAAACAACAATCAAATCAGACAACTTAAAATCACGTATATCAGTATTAAATTTATCAGATTGACTACTCCAAATTGCAAAAAATTATAATAAAAAACAAATCAAGATAAAGCTCAAATTGTAATAGACAAAAATACATCTCATTGCCCAAATCATTCTTCCTTTTTACTAAACCTAAGCCTCATATAGTATTTTGAAAACAAATATATAGCCAAAAATACCAAAAAATAAGCGATCATAGTCTCAGCAACTACTAGGCTATCCAATTTAAAAAATGCAAAAACCACCGCAATCAAAGTCACAAAAATCCACATAGGTATATGCAATTCATATTTTTGTATATCGAATACAAGCAACAACAAAAGTCACCAATTGATAAAAATCCATGCCAATAATTCTCACAAAACTACATCTGGCAAAAAAATATAAGTCAAAACAAAAACAACACCAGACAATATTTCTATCCACAGATAGAAACTACTCAATTTTTTACCACATTTTTTGCATCTTGCTCTTTGTGTCAAAAAACTCACAATCGGTACTAATTCCAAAAATCACAATTTCTTGTGGCAAAAATCACATTTTGAACGACCAAAAAAAATATCTTTTATTCACTTTTTATCCCATTTTCTACTTATTAATACTCCTCCAAAAGAACCAAAGATAGCACCCAAAGTAAACAATCATATAATTACGACAGTTTCCATTCAACAAAATCAAAGTATAAATTTTTATTTCTGAACTATGCATTCTAAATTCTGCATTCATAATAGTTTTTGTTGTTTTAAAATCAAGAATGTATATATCTATATTAATTCTTTAAATCAATTTTATAAATGGCAAAATTTTGAATCAAAAAGAAACCAGAAAAAAATCTGAAGTATTATAGCAAATATATCAACATCGTATTTACCACATTGATTGTGATATGTTTTGCTATATTCGCATTTTATTCGAATGTGACAAATATAATTTTTGGAAAAGACAAAGTAGACATCTTCAAAAAAGATTTGCAACAAGTAGCTTTCTACTTTTGGAATATAGACGAAAATGTTTCCAAGATGCTTTTAAATATAGATGAAATATCCAAAAGTTATATGAGTTGAGACAATGTATTGATACAAAAAGAAGACACTATATTGAAGACCTTAGACTATATACAAAAAAATCAAGACTATCTAAAAAACTTAGGATTTGAAAAATATTGAAAACTTATAGATCTCTTAGAATGAATAAAAAACAATCGAGACGAAGTATCAAATCTTTTGGGTAAAGAACAAGAATATAATTATCTTGTCATACTACAAAATACAAATGAAAAAAGACCAAACTGATGATTTTTTGGGTCCTTTGCATTTATTACAGTTAAAGATTGAAGACTAGAAAACCTAGAAATAGTAGATGCATACTATCCTGATTACATTGCTCATTACACGCGTCTACAGGCACCAAGCCGAACAACATCATTCCTTCCTGACAGAAAAATTTGATTCATTGCTGGAAATAAATTTGGGTTTTCTGATATAGACGGAAGCAATCTAAAATGGCTTTATGAAAAAATGTTCAACGAAGATTATGTCATGCGAAAAGTAGAACAGACTATGGCTCCATGATTGTATGAAAAATTGTTGCACAAACACATCAAATGAATTATTTTCATCAGATCTGATCTAATAGAATATCTACTTCCTTCATTTACAGAGATAGCACGAGAGCGACAATTTCAAAATGCAAACGTAGACATCATCAGATGAGAATATCGTGGAAATAAAAAAGAAGAATATACAAAAGAAGTGACAGAATATTTTCAAAAAAATCAGTTAAATATATTCAAAAAAATAGTAAACAATTTCGATGAAATTATTGACAAAAATTTTATCAACATATATCTGTCAAATGTCTCAGACGATATGCAAAATCTATTGTTAAAACATGGTTTAAAGACAGTTTACAACACCTGAAATATCTATGCGCGAGACACCAATACTTCTTACAACAAAGTAGATTGATTTGTAGAAAAAAACATACAAATAATAGACACAAGTTGAAAGATAATAATAGATACAGACAACGATATTGTAGATATACAAAAATTATCAAGCTGAGAATACACTATGAAAATCTATTATACTTTAAATGTACCAAACTACTACAAGGACTTTATTCGAGATCTACAAGAAGAATATGATATAGAAATGACCAATAGAGAATTGTGAATACTAGCTATGAAACCAGCTAAATACGAAGACAATGTCTATGAAAAATGGATGGAAACCAAAGCTACAGTCTATTTTCCACCAAATTTCGACATTACAAAAATTAACTGACAACAACAAGAACATAAAGAGTTCACCACTCCATTTGCAAATGGACTATATTACAAAATGTTAATTAATGAAAATAATACGACAAAGAATATAGAAATTAAATTTATTATTGAATAATTTTATATCATTTCATAGGAGAGATTATTAATCTCCCATCCACAAAAAATGGGAAGATAATATCTTCCCCTACATTTTTTTATCTTTGATTATCTCTCCAAAAATTTCTTCTTCCAGTTCTCCAACATCTTATGAAGATACAAAATATTGTGAAGTGACAAAATAATACCTCACAACATTTCTCATTCTTTCAACAAATGATTTATATAAGATTTACTATAACTTTTCAATCAATCTACCGTATCATCCAATGGACCAAAATCCTCTTTAAATTTAGCATTTTTCAAATTTATATTTCCATTGTCTGAAAATGCTATTCCATGTCTCCCAAGTCTTGTAGCTAACACACAATCAAACATATCCACTCCATGTTCTATAGCGTGAAGAAGATCCTCTGGAGTTCATACTCACATCAAGTATCTTGGTTTATCTTGTGGCAGTAGTGGTGTAGTAAATTCTACCACTTCTCTTACCTTTTCTTTTGATTCTCATACACTCACCCCTCCAATCGCTATCCCATCTGTAGCAAATTGAGAAAGATACTCTGCAGATTCTTTTCTCATTTCCAAATTCGTTCCTCATTGAACAATAGGAAACAAAACTCATCTCACATCATCATATTTTTTCATAAAATGATCATAAGCTTTTTTAGCCCAACGATGAGTTTGTTGCATATGAGCGTACACAGTATCTTCATCTGCATCTCCAGGAGAACACACATCCAATACCATCATTATATCAGATCACAAATTACATTGGATATCTACTACTTTTTCTGGAGAGAAAAAATGTTTTGACCCATCATGCGGAGACCTAAAATGCACTCCATCTTCTACCAATTTTATGTCTACTTTATGCTCATGATTATCACGACTATCATCTTTTCAAAGTCACAAGCTAAATACTTGAAATCATCCACTATCTGTCAAAATCAATCAATCTTCCCAATTTTCAAATTTGTGCAATCATCCTGCTTTTTTAATCAGCCCATCACCTGGGCGCAAATAAAGATGAAAAGTATTTGCTAATATCAATTTGATTGGTTCTATATATCACAGTATTTCCTTATTTTTCAACAAATCCAAAAAAAGCCCTTTGATCGTAGCCTTAGTACCAACCGGCATAAAAACTGGTGTTTGCAATTTTACACCATTCAATTCTATCTCTCAAACCCTTGCATTTCATTTCTGTTTGAGTATTTTAAACTTCAGTTTAGACATACATTTTTAGTTAAGAATTAATAATGCAAAATTAACAATTCTTGACTAAAAAACAATAAAATAATTTTTCATTGTAAATTTTAAATTGTAAATTAAAAAAATGTTAGAGAAAATAAAAAACACAATATTTGAAAAATATAAAAAAGATGAGACAGTTGGTATATTTTTTTCAGCATTAGACAAAAATGAAAAATTAATAATGTCCAATGGTGTAGTGTTTTCAGATAAACCACTACAACAAACTATAGAAACCATATATCATTGACTTATAGAAAAGTACAACAACATAGAAACAATGATAGTAGATGTAGTCACAGAAACCGAAAAAATAAGTAAACCAACTGAAATAAACAACATATCTATGCAAGAATATGGTATTTTATTGATTACAAAAGAAAAATATTGAGCATTACTGCCCAATACAGAATGAATAAAAGATGTCAGCCATGCACTACAAATGATAAAACAAAAAAATAATCTAGAATGAAATGCTGAGATTATCAAATTTAAAACAGATAGATTTCTAATACAATAAACTAATTATTGTCTACAATAATTTTAATTCTAGATTTTAATTTAGAGATAGTATCATACCATATCGGTGTGATTTTTATTTTTACACTAGAAATTTCTGGAAAAGACAAGATATACTCTCTAGATTCTTCCCTTTCTCCACCAACTATATGAGTCTTTACGTCTTCTATTATTGCATTTATATCTTTCTCAAAATTGTATCACTGTATTATATCAATCTTTGTAGGTATTATAAATGTTCCATCTTCTACCTTAATCTCATCCTCATCAAAAAATACTAAAGAGTTTTTGTCTATACTAACCAAATGAGTTTTATCAGATGGTCTTTGTTGTATATAATTTGAAAAAGCATCTATTATATCTTGCCACTTTACATAGACAAACAGCATATCCGCTTCTACGGAACCATTTAGTATAGCAGATTCTTCACCAGAAAAATGTGGTATATTTATATTTTTGACTTGTAATCATATGGTGTCATCAAAAGCCAATAAAACACCATCTTCCACATCAAAATTTTGAATTACAATATTCTTTTTTTGTTGATCAAGATAAGAATATAATTTACCAGACAACAAAGAAATATCCTCATCGCTAATCGTTCACATACTTTGCAAATCTCATCATTCAAAGTCCTCCATAGCAATAGCATACAATTCTTTTAAAAATAGACTTTGTTTCAGATTTTTTACATACAATTTTGTGCCGTTTTCTATATTTCACCTCTTTCACATCAATATACCATTGTCATCTTTTTCCATAGCTTGCACTGTGACTATTTTCTCACCAGGTACTCATTCATATCAAGCTGGTATTTCTATCCAGTTCGTAGTCTTAAACAACCTACCATCTTCTGTGATAAATCTCGTGTTGGGCACAAAAGCATATTCTTTTTCAGTAGTATTGTATATCTTGATCCTACCAGCAGAAGGATTTTGTAAATATTTAGAATTAATAGTATTCATAGACATATCATATTTATAATCCAGACTACCAGTAAAAAATGGTATACTAATAAATCTAGAATAGCGAGGATAATCTAAGTCTGTATTGGGATAATAACGAAAATTATATATTATTGTCTCTATATTTTTGGCAGGATGAATATATATCTTTGCACTAGGCAATATAAGAGAATATAGCAAATAAAGAATACCCAGTACAAACAAAACCTCAAAGCCAAATATCAAGAAAAAACTATACTTTTTTTTGTCATTCAAGGTAGACAAATGAAACTTTTTTATATTAAATACAAAAAGATATATAATCCTAAAAACTTTTATAATCTTATTTTTTTCCAAATGTTTGGTATCTAATCCTATCTTTTCAAAAAACTTTCTAGATTTTTCGGTTTTAGTCACAAAGGTTGCATTTATAAATCTTTTGTCTAAGACATCTTTTATCTGTTTTCACCACCATTCATTATCAAAAAGAGAATGATGAGAATCTATAGAAATCTCAATATGCTTTCACTTTGGTATTTTTTCCAAAGTTTTAAAAATTTTATATAAGCTATCTTCTGCTACAAAAAATAATTTCATATATATTTAATATTTGATTTTAAATATGATTTATATGTTTTGCTGCCACTTAAAATATATATGCAAACAAAACATTATCACAAAAAATGACACATATTGCTTGATATCAAAAGTAATACCAAAGATAGACATTACACCATATCTAGGATATTGTTGAAACATAAATACTATATTTAGTCCAAGTAACAAATAAACAAATCCCAAAATACTTTGCCCAAATTGTTTTTTCTTTTTTCTAAGATAATATGTAATCATAGCTATCACAGACGCCACTATAGACAAAAACAATCATATAGGATAAACTCCATTAAATTTATTTAACTCACTTTCTGTAGTAAGTGGTTTTAAACTCAAAAAGCTACTACTTGGCTTTCACAAAAAATTATCTCCCAGCATCAAAAATATACCAAGTGGTATCAATGACAATATCAAAGAAAAAAAGAAGATATCAGCCCATATTTTTTTATTTTCATATCTTTTGATCTTCACAAAAAATAAATGCAAAGATAGTACAAATCACAACAATATTCCTATAAAATGAAAACTATAATTGTAAGGGCTAAACAATATCTTAAGTTCTTCCAAACTACTTGGTAGTATTCCAAAATTTAGAAAAAAATGTACATAAGATCACAAAAAATAAGTAATTATAAGTGCAATAGGCAACCAATAAAATAATTTATAAAAATCCTGATGCCATTTTTTACAAAGATATCTAGCCACAACTATAAAAGATATCAAAAATATTATAATTCAGATTCCAGTCATATATAGTTTCAATCACAACACTTCAAAATAAGGAAACATAACAAAATTTTACAAAGTAAAATTTTGAGTTAATAGTGCAAAGTTAATAATAAAAAACAAAGTCTGTATTTATAATCTTTAACTATGCACTATCACTCTTAACTATCTCAAAAATTCTATCAATTTATTTTCTCTTACAGCTGTAATTCTAATTATACCAGGATAATCCAATTGTTCTTCTATCTTCTCTCATATATTTTTCAAAGTTTTTTCCATATCTTTATCAGACACTTTTTCTGGATCCACATATACAATTATATCTCTACCAGCTTGCATTATATGTACCTTTTCTATACCAGACAAATCTTTTATCAATTTTTCCAATTCTCACATCTTTTCTACAAACATCTCTCTTGTATCAAATCTTGCTCATTCTCTAGAAGCTGAAATCGCATCAGCTGCAGCTATTACCCAAGATATAGGATGTGTCATAGGTACATCATAGTGATGAGATTCAGCTGCATTTATAATAATTGGATCCATACCAAATTTTTTCAAAAGCTCTCCACCAAGATCTGCATGAGATTGTCATGTAGTAGCTACAATCTTTCAAATATCATGCAAAAGACCGGCCTTCTTTGCCATTACTGGATCCAATCAAATCTCAGTAGCTATAGCTTCTGCTATCTTTGCTACCTCTATACTATGAAGCCAAACATTTTGACCATAACTATATCTCAAATATAATTGCCCTACATGCTTCATAACCTCTGGTTTCATCATAGGCAAATTCAATTTACTCAATGCTTCTTTACCTTTCTCTATCAACACATTTGGCAACTCTTCTACTACTTGAT
Organism: Candidatus Absconditabacterales bacterium; assembly: GCA_035446765.1. Taxonomy (GTDB): domain Bacteria; phylum Patescibacteriota; class Gracilibacteria; order Absconditabacterales; family Absconditicoccaceae; genus JALOAF01. The sequence continues at coordinate 5,298 of DAOTFU010000009.1, read as the reverse complement.
TATAAAATTTTTCTATATAGTGAGGGTTTATCCTACCATCTTTTACCAATTTTTGCAACATAGTCATTGCTACAAATCTTTTTTCACTATCAAAACATGATATCCTCACTGTCATAGGTGTATCATCAATAATCAACTCTACTCAAGTCAATTTCTCAAAAAATGTGATATTTCTTCACTCTCTACCAATAAGCTTTCATTTGTAATCCTCACTAGGTAGGTCTACAGATTTGGTAGTAAATTCATTTACAGCTTCAGAAGATATCCTAGGCAAAGCTTGTGCCAACACATGAGCAGCCTCCTTATCTGCTTCTTCAGTCTTCACAGTTTTCATTTTTTCCACAAACTCTTTAATCTCTTTCTGATATTCTATCTCCATATTGGCAAACAGTTGTTCTTTTGCTTCTTCTTTTTTCAATTTTGATATTTCAGCTAACTTATCACTTTGCTGCTTTATCAATTTTTCTACTTCTTTCTCTTTTTCTACAATTTTTTCTCTAGCTTCTTCCAATTTTTGCAACTTCTCATCCATTTTTTCTTCTCTAGTCAACAATTTGTTTTGTATCTCCTCCATCTTTTTCAGCCTTTGCTCTTCAATTTTATCAGCCTTTTCTTCAGCTCTTTCTACAAGTTTTTCGGCCTTTTTCTTTCATTCTTCCAATATTTCCTCCTCCAACTCTTTGGCCTTTGCCATTCTCTCTTTAAACTTTATAGCCTTTTCAGTCAATGTTTTTTTGTAGCCATAAAATCATCCCGCAGCTCACACTCAAAGTGACGCTACAATCAACACAATAGTTAAAATACTCATTATCTCTAAGTTTTTAAATTTTAAAAAATCAAAAATTCTTCAAAAAATTTTATAAGATTACACACCCCAATTGCAACGGAAAATAACGAAAGACAAGTATTGACATTTAATTTTACATCTTTATAGTCTATGTCGAAAATAAAAAAATAATAATAAAATTTATGTCATTATGAAAAAACTAACACAAAAAGAAATTGCTGAGAAATTTAAAGCTATAGTAGTAGATAAACTACTAGTAGACGAAAATGAAGTTACAAACGATGCTAACTTCTCAAATGATTTAGGAGCAGATTCCTTAGATATTGTGGAATTAATCATGGAGGTTGAAAAAGAATTTGATATCAAAGTTCATTCTGAATTTGATGACAAACTTAACACCGTAAATGATATAATAATTTATATCCACAACTACATATCTGGCAAAGAGGACGAGAACTATAAATATTTCAAAGTTTAAAATTCTTGTCATTAGGATATTTAAAAAATAGGAATGTAAGCATTCCTATTTTTTTTATAATCCAAATATGTATAAACATATTTGTTTATTAATTATCTAATAATGTCTACCTACCTCTGACAAAACTTTCTTGTCGACACAAAAGTAAAAACCTACATAGCTGACAAAATAAAACAAATCTATGAAGACAACAATTTGAATTGTATCATAGAAATCTGACCATGAAAATGAGCTATCACCAAAAAAATATACAATATTTCAGATAATTTTTTTGTGATAGAAAAAGATGAAACTATGAAAGATCATCTTGAATGAATATTGGACAAAGCCCAAATAATCTTTACAGATGTGTTGGAATCAGACATAGACAAAGAACTAAAAAAAAGAAACATAGACCCTACGTCTACACTAATCATATGAAATCTACCCTACTACATTACATCTCCCATATTTAGAAAATTTTTTGGAAATTGAGATCAAAAATATTTTGGATGATTTTTTATGATACAAGACGAAGTTGGACAAAAAATACAGACAGAACAAAACAAAAAATCATTTTTGCGATGGCTGCTAAATTATGCATATCATATTGAATACAAAAAAACAGTATGAGCAAAATGTTTCAAGCCCGCTCCCAAAGTAAAAAGCTGTCTAGTGCAATTTCAAGAAAAAGAAAATAAAATAGATATAGACTTTCAAAAATTATTTGAATTTTTGAATCTATATTCTCAATTTAGCAGAAAAACACTTTGAGCTATAGACAAGATATTACAAAAACAAAACAAAGATACTTTCAAGATACCAGAAAACTTAAAGAAAAAAAGACTCGAAGAGCTTTCCTGGGAAAATATCAAAAAAATAATAAACCAGTAGAAACAAAATCTACTGGTCTACAAAAAATATATTTTTGATAATTTGTTATTTTTGATATACTCTCATCAACATCAACATTACCCATTGTCTCACTTCTATCATAGTAGGTAAGTCTATTTTTGTCATTATTCCCTCATTTTTCAATGCATCCAAATGATATTGATAATAAATATCTCATCATTCATATTGATCTCATCGAAGCATCCTTGACAAGATAGTACCAAACTCTGCTCTTGTTACCACATCATCTGGTCTAAACTTATCTATTCACTGTCACATAAGTCACATTTGACAGGCAAGTTGTATATATTCTTTCATTTCTGCTGATTGATTGTTTGTATCAGTAAAGTTACAAATAGCTCAAGTATCAACAGGTGTTTTCAAGACTTTTATAGCATAATTACTTATCATCTTTGCCATGTGAGATCTGATCATATTACCTTCCATATTAGCATTATCAATATTTTCAGTGGTAGTTATACCAAGATCTTTAGCAAATACATAAGCTTCTGCTACTTCATCAGCATAATCTCTTTTTGCTGATTTTTTTACATCCAACACAGACTGATCAAACAAAGCCTTATTTTCAATCAAAAACTGAATATCTGCAGATCAATGTGTTTTTTGTTTTTCATATTCTTCTATAGTACATGGACCACAAAGATCATCATAATAACTATCAGTACAATCTCTATTTTGTGGACATACGTCACGTTGGATAGTAGATCATCATCCACCTCCTCTATTTGGAGTAACAGAAGTAATTAAATTAGGTATACTCAATCACTGACTTTTAAATGACAATCATGCCAATCCATCCATACTTGTTGGGATTACTTCAAAATAAATCATAGTACCAGCATCTTGACTAGTCAATGTATAGTCAATATCTGTAGCTCATGGGATAATATTATTACCTCTATACCATTGATAAGTAGATTCTCATTCTTCTTGTTCCAAAAGTGAAAATTTCAAGACAGAATAAGTTTCATCCCCCTTTCCTCATTCCCTAAGTATTATATAAGGAACATCGTTTTCTACGACAAGATTATTTATATATCAAGTAAAAGCTTCTCCTAATTGGATCCAGGTATCACCAGTCCACATAAAGACTACAGGATTACCATCCATTGAAAGAGAACTAACATAGGGAATACTATTTTCTACAACAAGATTATTTACTGCTTTATCAAAACTTTCTCACAGTTGAGTCCAGGTATCACCAGTCCACATAAAGACTACAGGATTACCATCCATTGAAAAAGAACTAACATAGGGAATGCTATTTTCTACAACAAGATTATTTACTGCTCAATCAAAACTTTCTCACAGTTGAGTCCAGGTATTACCAGTCCACATAAAGACTACAGGATTACCATCCATTGAAAAAGAACTAACATAG
>DAOTFU010000009.1:0-1658 GCA_035446765.1 Candidatus Absconditabacterales bacterium | reverse complement strand
TTGAGTCCAGTTGTCATCTAAAAACTTTAAGACAGAAGAGATTTCATCCCCCTTTTCTCATTCCCTAAGTATTATATAGGGAATACTATTTTCTACGGTAAGATAATTTATAGATCAGGTAAAACTTTCTCACAGTTGAGTCCAGTTGTCATCTAAAAACTTTAAGACAGAAGAGATTTCATCCCCCTTTCCTCATTCCCTAAGTATTACATAAAAAATATCGTTTTCTACGACAAGATTATTTATAGATCAACTAAAACTTTCTCCTACTTGAATCCAAGAAGCAGCTCAACTATAATACACAAAATCATAAGATCCTAGCAAATTAGATCATATTGTAGTATCTCCAACAATTTCTACATCTGTAGCTATAGGAAGAACAGGTGTAGTACAAGTATCATCAGGATAAAACTCATTGTGTCCCAAGGGAGCAAAATCATCACCTGCTTCATACATATCACCTTCTATACAAATACCACCCATCATATTACAAGATCATCATGTAGAGATATATACCATTTCGATATCTCAATGAGTGATAGTCATGTTTCCTCCACTATTTATACAATCTATACCAGCTCCAGTCTGAAAATCTACATGTATAGTACTAGAATTATTAAATATATCCATATCTTTAGTACTTTCGGATGTCACAAATATATCTATATCAAATCATCATGGTATATAAGGATATCTTCAAAATATTAATTCTTCATTATTGTCACCAGTAGAAACTACGATATCTCAACTATTGGTATAGACCATGGCACCACAATTTGGTACAAGATCCAGTCACAAATCTCCACTAAAAAATCATCACAATATATCACACTGATTTAGATCATATTTACCCATAGATGCCACACAAACCTGACTAATGATACTAGATGGTGCTATACCAATATCAATCATTTGTTGCATACCAGAAGATATTTGCAACATTGCTTCTTCACCTGGCTGTTGTCAAAATATGTTGAAAACATCTACCAAGATCCAATTTCGAGAAGTCATACCAGAGTTGGCAATTATCTCATCTGAGTGTGCAAGTGGTAGTGGTGGCATTTCTGGATCAATGATGATAGTACAAAGCTCTCATGGATACGAATCACAATCTAAATATTCTGACAAAGCAGTATCCAATAGAGTATCTATATGTGCTATATAATCTCCTGTTCATTGTACAAAATCAGTATAACAAGGATCACCAGGTCCTCAATAGACCACACCTACTGTACTTCGTAAACTATCTGCAAACGGAATATTATCAATCTCAAAACCTGAAGAAACTCATACATATATAGTTCCACTTGTCATATTTTCTCATGAATATGAAACATCCATATCCACAACCAACAATGTACCACTATATATTGGTCGTTGGTTAAACAATCATCCTGTGATAGATAGATCTCATCGTTCATCACAAGATATTTCTACATCTTGCCAATTTTGTGGATAATATTCTATAGAATGATCAGACAAAAATGATTCATGTCCATCAATCCAATCACTACTCAAATCATTATATCTAATATCTCCTCGATTGATATTTTGACAAGATAATAAATTAGAAATACCACCTAAACTATTATATCAAAGATTCAAACTCTGCAATCCTGAAAGACCAGAGAGGTCGATTGTAGAAAGATTGTTGCTTT
>DAOTFU010000008.1:0-36647 GCA_035446765.1 Candidatus Absconditabacterales bacterium | reverse complement strand
ATATAAAATTGGAGTATAAACGAAATTCAATAACCATTATAAAAGAAAAAGAGGGATATATTTCAAAATATAACTTAACTAAAAATGATTGAACAAATGAATACATATTGACAACAAATAATAATGTATTAATAAACAAAGATGGGGGCATAATAAATAGTGATGATGGTAGCATAAAAAATAATAAAGAACGAGTCAATAATCCACCAACAATCACCGAACGATCTCCAGAAAATAATTGATCAGAAATAATGAGGATTATAAATAATTTTAAAAAGAGAGTCAAAGAATTTGATGAAATAGAAAAACATAAAGCTCAAACAGAAGCAAAAAAGAAAATAGAAACATTAGAAAAACAAAATACCTTAGCAGAAGCTGATGATCTGAGAAATCTAGAAAATGAAATAAAATATTTAGCATAAACTAAAAAATAAAAAAACAAAAGAAGAGTCTAATGATATTTTGGAATAGATATAAAAAAGTTTATTTATTAATTAATAATAATGGCAATAGATCAGCAAAAAGAACAAACTATTAATCCTACAGAGGAGATAAATGATGGGATTTTATGAAAAATTGAGTCGACTGATGAGTATTGAGATTTCGATTTTTCTAATCCAGAAGAAATGATTAACCTAGAAGAAAAAAAACAAGAAATACAAGATATAATAGACAGTATTATCAATAAATGACGAAATTTTGACTACATGCCAATGGATACTGACTTTTTATCAAAATTTAATGATAACCCTATTATTGTTTCAAATATGGGTGAACTCACTTCTATAAATAAACTTTTTGAAAAAATAATTATGATACCTAATGTTTTAACTCAATATAAGTGAGTAAATGTCATAGAGATTGAATTAGATAATTATTGAAAGATATCAAAACTGGTTTATAAAGAAATATATTCAGATAATTTTTTGAAAACAAAAAAATTACAAACTAAAATAGATGAAATAGCAAATCTAGATGGTGATCCTATGGATAATAATTATTTGGAAAATAAAGAAAAAATGATTGGTAAATTTACTAACGAGATAAAAGATGCAAAAAAATATATGAATTGAAAAGAGGTGAAAATTGAAAAAATAGAACAAAGCTTAAGGTTTTCAAAAAATACTCAAAATGCTATGATTAAATGATTGAAAATAAATGAAATTAAATTAAATAATAAGTGAGAAGTAATAGAAATATATTTTAAGGAAATAAGTTAGTTAAGTAGGTAAATAAATATAATTATTTGTTAAAAATAAAATTTTACTACAGACTACAAATCATTGTAAGATTTGTAGTTTTTTATTTGATTTAAAATCTTAAGTCTAAGTTAACTTAGCAAAAGTTTTTTACATAATTTTTGAGAGAAATTAGCAATTGCCTATAAAACAGACCCGGGGTCTGTTTTTAGATTGAGACGCAAACTCCGACTATTCGGAGTAACGTCGAAACTATACCGCGGACTTTAGACAAACAAATTTTAGGTAACGAAGTGCAAAAGTTTGTTATTTCTAAAGCAATGCGGTATAGATTTGCATTTTGAAAAAAAATCAATATATTTCTTATAGTAATATTTATTTGTTACTTTGAGAAATGAATTTGCGTGAGTTAGAAAAAATATGACAAAAGCAAGGATGTTTTTCTTTGCAGCAATTGCGTGTTTATGAATCAGGTTTTTTGCGTTCAAATTTGGTCAATTGGATGAAAAAATGATACATAAAGCGTATTAGCAAATGATGGTACACTCTCTCTTCTTTGCAGATTGATGAAAGAATGCTATTTTTTTGTAGCAATAAAATATATTCGCCTAGTTACGTTAGTATAGAATCAGCCTTGAGATATTATGATTTGATACCAGAGTGAGTTTTTATGACTACTGCTTGTAGTACAAAGAAAACTCAAAAATTATCATGAGATATTTGAAACTTTTATTATTACAACATCAAGTCGTCTCTTTTTTGGTGATATGAACATATAAAAAACAATAATTGATTTGATTTTTTGATAGCGAGTGTAGAAAAAACTATTTGTGATTTTTTTTACTTAAAAAAGCACTTGGACAAAGAGGATATAGCAGAGTTGAGGATAGATAGATATCGTCTTTGGGAACTAACTAATCAAGACAATCTGAGAAAATGTGCTAAATTATTTAAAAATAAAAGAATTATTGAACTGATTGAAGATTTTATTTCTTATAATAAATAAAAAATATGATTAACTTGAATAATATAATACAACAATATCCACCAAAATTACATAATTTTCCAAAAGCTATATTGAGAGAATATTTACAATACAAGATATTGGCTAGTATATTTTCTAGTCCACTTTCTAAAAAGTTGTGTTTTATATGATGAACTGCACTTAGAATCTGACATAATTCTCAGAGGTTTTCTGAAGATATTGATTTTGACAATCGATGATTGACGGTAGAAGAATTTGAGAAATTAACTAAAGTAGTAGAGCAAGAATTGTTGTTGGAGTGATATGAAGTTGAAATAAAACATGTTTACAAGTGAGCTTTTCATTGTAGTATCAAAATACCAAAACTATTGTTTGATAATAATTTGGCGAGCATGGTTACAGAAAAATTAGTTATTAAAATAGATACTACGCCACAATGATATAATTATTCTCATGATACTTTTGTACTACAAAAATTTGGGATAGTTGCACCTTATAAAATGGTGCCAAAGGATATACTTTTGAGTATGAAATTTAGTGCTTTTTTTTCTAGAGCAAAATGAAGAGATCTTTTTGATATCGTTTATCTTTTGTGAATGTGAGTAAAACCAAATTGGTGATTTTGTAAGCATTCTTTTGGTATAGATAATTGAAAATCATTAAAAATAGCTATCAAAAAAAGGCTTAATGAATTGGATCTTATAGCTCTCCAAAAGGATGTGCAGCCATTTTTGTTTGATAGCAATGATAAATCTGTAGAACTTTTTGACAAAATAATTGAACAGACAGATTTTAAATAATAGACTCTGGGATCTGTTTTATTATACTAAATTGCTTTAGAAATACTGAAAAAACAAAATATTGCTGTTTACAAAAAAACTTTACTACAGACTAAAAATCATTATAAAATTTATAGTTTTTTATTTAATTTACGATTTTTATTATGCCTGTAAAAAAGAAAGAACAAAAATCAGGATTATCTGTTGCTAGTCTAGTAATCAGTATAGTAGCATTGGTACTGTGTATTACAATTATCTGAGCTGTATTGGGAGTACCTTTGGCCATAGTAGCTTTGATATTTGGTATCATAGCTTTAGTCAAAAAACAAAACAAATGAATGGCTATAGCTGGTACTATCATATCAGGACTTGTAATATTGGTAACTATATTGCTAGCAATATTTGGTACTATATTTATCAAAAAAAATGCTGATGTATTTAATCCTATAGTAGAGTTTGGACAAATGATGGAAGCTGATGAAGAATTGACTGAACTTATGAAAAATCCAGAGTTTCAAAGTGAGTTTGAATATTTGATGGAAACTAGGATGGTAGAAAAATATGAAAATGTAGAAGAAATTGAATGACGAGAACAAGCGAAACAAGAGATACCATGAATTTTTGAAGAAATGGAACAAATAGTGTTGGAACTGAAAGAAAAATATAAAGATTAATTGTGAATGGTGGATGGACAATTAATAATTAATTTTTAAATTTAAAAAAATGTAGAGTGTCTTAGGATGCCATTTCTACATTTTTTTAATATATTTAGTTTTAAACTATCAATTAATCATTATCAATTAACCATTATCAATTCCCAATTATTTTCACCATATATGTTCATTCAAGTGAGTATCCAATTTTCTCATAATATCATCTAACTCATACTCACGAAATCACGGACAATTTTTGGTATCAAGCTCTTTGAGAAATTTGTTCTGCCAAAGACATAAGTTGTCCACCAAATCACTTGTGCTGTTGCTTTGATTTGGAATTTGTATTTGATTTTAAGCTAGCTAGTTGTCAGTAAATGTGTAGTTCTCTGATCATAGCTGTATCTGGTCACAATCCATCTCGTTGGACTGTATTTCATTTTGTAGGTAGAAGTAACCTAGTAAATCAGTACAGATATCATTGCAAATCTTCAAATGAAATAAAATATTCTGTTCAGACTGAACTTTGATATTGCCTAATAACTAAATTTACAACATCTTTCAACTTTCAACTTTCAACTTTCAACTTATTTCTAATCTCCCTACTACGAGTATCTAGTGTGACAAAATTTCTATAATTTTCCACATCTGGATCTTGTCAGATTATGAAAGCGTTTATTTGTGATCCTGAAGCTGATTGTTTTTTCGCAGTCAAAAACTCCTCTGCTGAATTGAATAATTGGTAATCTCAATATAATCTGCTATAAAGTTCTTCTCTTTTTTTCTTGTTAGACTTTAATTCTTTTTTTAATTCGTTGTGAGTAAGTTGTGCAAGATTTGTAATATTTGAACCTGCAGCAATTTCCGTAGAAGGGATATCGCGAATCAATCTTTTGATCCTAGTGTATGGTGGTATTATATCTTGGAAAGTTTCTTTGATCAATTTTTTGATAGTAGATATAGTGAGTGGTTTGTACTTTCCCATAGAATACAAATCATATAACTTGGTATTTGGGATAACCGATGTAGGATAAAATTTAATTTCATCGGGTTTGACAAATGGGTCTGAATATATTTTTTGGAAAGTTCAGAGGTCTTTTTTGTAATTTGACTTGTAAAGTCATGGCATAATGTGGACTGAAAATTTAAATCCATATTGTCTCAATTTGTGTATTGCATCACGTATTTGTTGGATAGAATGTCATCTCTTGTTTGCTTGGAGTACATCGTCATACATTGATTGGATTCAAATCTCCAATCTAGTAACTCACAATTCACGCCAAGATTGGCAATTTTCATCTGTCACAAATTCTGGTCTGGTTTCTATAGTAAGACCTATGATTCTATTGTCTGCTGTTTCATTAATTTTGATAGCTTCCTGTAGCGAAGATGAATATTTGATCTTGTTTAAATTTGTAATATCGTACTGAAATTTTTGATTGGTAATATATTTGTGTCATTTGAAAAATGCTCTTATTTTTTTGATCAAAATTTTGATCTTGTTTTTTTTGTCACCCTCCTCTGGTAAATTTATTTCAAGTTGTGAAAAAGTATTACAAGCATCGTAAAGTTTTTTGATAAACTCTATCTTGTAATCTTTTGGATAAACATCCCAAGTCCCTCAAAGAACAATCATCTCAATCTTGTCAGTTTGATGTCATGTCATGGTCAGAGAAAGTAGTCTATTGTAAGTTTGCTTTATAGGATCAAACTGATTTAGTGCTGCTCTCATAGCTCCTGGTTCTGTACTGATGTAACTTTTGGGCATTCATTTTTCGTTTGGACAAAAGATACATTGTCCTGGACAAGCATAGGGTTTTGTGAGAACTTGAACTGCTACAATACCAGACTCAGAACGGACAGATCTTTTTTTGAGAAGATTTTCTATCTCAATATCTTTTTTGATTTTCTTGTCTTGAATGAGTTGATGATATGCACGAAGCAATTTTATGTTGGTGGGAATATCTGCCAATTTTTTTTGTTTGGCAAAATCTCTCTTGATGGTCTTTAAATCATCAATAGTCAATTTTTGTTTTGTGTTTAGCTCTATAATCTTTAGTATTAGATCGTGATATGATTGCATATGTTTTGTTTTGAATAATATAGCATATGAATTGTATTTAAACAATAAATTTTTTCAAGAATAAAACCTTACATTTGTCGTAGGGAACGGTCGTAACGCAGTACTGCGTTATTCCTTACAAATAAAATATATTTATTAAAATTAAATGAAATGAAATTACTAATAACCTGCTTCAAATGAACAGCTCCAGTATTGTCACAAGAATTGAAAATAATGTGATACAAAACTTTTGACAACTTTCCTACATGAATGTATATTGAATGAGGTATGGAAGATATTTGTAAAATCAACTTGGAGTCTAGGATAGCAAATAAGGTATATATGGAGTTGTGAAGTGATAGAATTGAAAATTTTGATCAACTTTTTGATTTTGTATATGGGATGGATCGAGAAAAATATATCTGAAAATGACATAAAATAGCTGTAACGACAAATATTTTTAAATCAAAAATAGATAGCCAAAGATCAACTCAAAGTATAGTAAATAAGGCTATTATAAAAAAACTCGTATGAGATGATAAACAAAGAATGTCAGATCCAAACAAAGATGAGGTAAATATCTTTGTACAGATCATTGAAAATAAGTGCAGTATATTTGTAAATACTAGTGGAGAATCTTTGCACAATAGATGATATAGAGAGGATACTTGAGATGCTCCATTGAAGGAAAATCTTTCTGCTAGTCTCATAAGACTTTGTAATCGGCACTTTAAGGCTCCCCTACTTGATCCAATGTGTGGTAGTGGTACTATCTGTATTGAGGCAGCTATGATAGCAAAAAATATCGCACCAGGGTTGAATAGAAAATTTACGTTTCAAAATTTTGTTGAATTCGAAAAAGAAAAATTTGAAGAAATGAAAAATAAATTGAGATGAAAAATATTTGAATGAGATTATAAAATTGTTGGAAATGATATAGATGATAAAATGATCAGATTTGCTAGGCAAAATGCTGTAAATGCTGGTGTAGATGATATAGTAATATTTGAAAAAAAAGATATTTCAGAAACCAAAAAATGGGACGGATATGTGGTTTGCAATCCACCTTATGGTAAGAGAATGGACAATGAAAATATGGAATTACTTTACAAAAATTTGATTGAGATATATGAAAATGGAGCAAGTGGATGTTTTATATCCTCTCGAGAACCAGCTGATCGTATGATATGATACGATTTCAAAATCAAAAATTTAAATAATAATGGAGAAGACGTAAAAATATATTTGAAAAAATAAAAAACGTCACAACGTGAAATCGTTGCAACGTTTCAACGTTTAAGCGCTGTTTCGTTTAGACGTTTTTTTATTCTTGTATATTATTGAAAACTTTGTGCATAATCCCATTTATAAGTTTTGGAGATCATTCATCATCATATCTTTTAGCTAACTCAATAAGTTCATTAAGTAGCACCTCTTTAGGTGTTTCTAAGACTTTTCGCTCTACATAACCAAGAAGAAATAAAGATTGATTCATTGTATTCATCTCTGAAAAAGAAAAGCTTTGTGTATGCTTGTTTACCTTTTCTATGGTCTCATCAAAATATTTTTCAAAAGATTTTCATACAGCGAAAACATAGTCCATATCTATCTCATCTACAGATCGTTTATCAAAAAATATACTTACAAAATATTCTAAATTTTCATCATTTGATATCTCTAACTCACCTTTTATTTTATCCATAAATTCTGCTTTGGCTTTTTCAAACTCTTCTACTTGAGAAGAAAATATATTGTCTACAGACAATACTGCATCTACAGTTTTATCTTGTTTTCAAAGATTATGAAAAAAGCAGCGCTGATAAAAATAACTCAACACCACCTTTCTTGCATTTATTCTGTTTCAAACTTTCATATTTGAGAGTTTAATTTAATGATTAAACTTTTTATGCATCTACTACTGTATCTTTGCTTTTAGATTTTATTGTAATAACTTGCTTACCTTTATAATATCCACAATGTGGACAAACCCTATGGGATAATTTTGTTTTACCACAATTATTGCACTTACTTGTAGAATATTTTTTTGAAAGCTTTTTTAGTGCTAATCTTTCTCGTGTAGAATGTCTAGTCCTAGATTTATGTTTCGAGATCTTTTTTCTTGGAGATATTCCTGCCATCTTAATTTTAGTCTAAATTATAAATGAATTATTTTACAACTTTTTTTGAAGTTGATTTTTTTGCAACAGTTTTTTTAGCTGCTGGTTTTTTTGTTGCAACAGCTTTCTTTGTTGTTGTTTTTTTGGCTGTAGTTTTTTTAGCTGCTGGTTTTTTTGTCGCAACAGCTTTCTTTGTTGTTGTTTTAGCTGCTGGTTTTTTTTCAACTTCAGTTTTTTTAGTAACCTTAACCACTGGTTTTTCAACTTCCAAAGGTAAAACATTTACTATAGTTTTGAGATATTTTCTACCATCAAACCTTTGTTTGTGCGATTTTGAAAAGGTAACTACACCATCTATTTCCGCATGTATAGAAAAATCTTTTGCAATATAAGTATTTTTTCAAGCTTCATACTTATTTCATTTTTGTCTAATAATTATATTTCATGCTTTTGCATTTTGTCATCAGAAGATTTTGACTCCTCTATACTTTGGTTTTGAGTCTCTTAAGTTCTTGGCCGATCCTGCGGCCTTCTTGTGTGCCATAACAATTCATTAATTTGTAAATTAAAAATAACGGACTTTTTTATACTGATTTGCTTCTTATTGTCAAGAAAAACTAGGCTTGATAATTAGATTATTCGTAACCATTTGTTTTTCTATAAACCTCTCAAACAGGTAAAAGTCTTCATATGATTACATTTGATTTTAGGTCTGATAGCTCATCTATAGCTCATTTCAATGATGCACCTACCATCACTCTAATAGTTTCTTGGAATGATGCAGCAGACAACCAAGAGTCTGTCTCTTTGGCTATATTTGTAAGACCCAAGGCAAGTCTTCTTCATTGAGCAGGTTTTTTTCATTGTTCTACTAACTCTTCATTAATTTTTACAAAATCTTCATACTTGATATAAGTTCAAGGTATAAATGAAGTGTCTCCAGGTTTTTCTATAAATACTTTTGAGAACAATTGTTTAACAACTACCTCAATATGCCTATCATTTAATCATTGTCATTGAGCTGAATATACTCTCTTAGCTTCACTTATGATATATTTTTGAGCCTGTAAATCTCATACGATATCTTTGTACTCTGATATATCTATAGCTCAATTGGTCAATATTTGTCACTTATAAACGTGATCTCACTCTTTAATTCATCTGATAGACAATCATTTATAAGATTTTTTAGAAACCTCTTTTATACCAAATACAATGCTATCTTTCTTTTTTTCAATTACTACTCATTCTTCTTGTACTTTTAGTTTACTTCTTCATTTTGATGCATAATCTCATCATTTCTTTATAGAATCTCATTTTTTGACTGTAAATTCATATCCCTCTTTGAGTATATAAGGTTTCTTTTGATATTCTGATTCTATATTTATGTGTTTGTCAGCTCATTTTTCTGTAAATCTTACAACTCCATCAAATGGTGCAACTACTGCAGGTTTTTTTGGTGCTCTAACTTCAAACAATTGTTTAATTCTGTCTATACCTTGAGACATGTCGGCTCATCCAGCAACTCAACCATGGTGAAAAGTTTGCATAGTCAGCTGTGTAGCCGGCTCTCAGATTGACTGTGCAGCCACAATACCAACTGGCACTCAGATTTCTACTGTCTTTCTAGTAGCTAAATCCATACCATAACATTTTTGACATACTCCACTAGGAGAATTACATATCAATGGAGATCTAAAGTGGATTCATTTTATATTGTCATTCTCAAGCAAAGATATGTTGTCTTTGTCTAGCATTTCTCATTTTTTCAATATTATATTTCATTTTTCATCTTCTACATCTTTTGCCAAAACTCTTCAGTATATTACATCAAAGAAATCTTCTCATTTTAATTCTGACTCTTCTTTTGTAAGATATATGCTTTTTTCTGTACCACAGTCTTCAGTCCTCACAATTACTTCTTGTGAAGAATCACAAAGTTTTCTAGTAAGATATCATGATTCAGCTGTCCTAAGAGCAGTATCAGCTTTACCTTTTCTTCATGAGTGTGCAGAAATAAAATATTCTGTTGGTTTCAATCATTCTACAAAACTTCATTTAATAGGAAGTTCAATAATTTCTCATTTTGGATTTACTACTAATCATTTCATACCAGATATCTGAGTCATATGAGTTTGAGATCATCTAGCTCATGAATCTACCATACTATATAGATTATTTCCTGGTCAAATAATATTTTTTAGATATTGCTCTACATTTGATTTTGTTTCTGACCAAACTTCCACAATCAGTCTATGTTTTTCATCTTCAGAGAAAAATCATTTGTAAAAATATTTATATATTTCGTTTGCCTTTTTCTCTCAAACTTTGAGAGTTTCCTCTTTTTCAGCTGGAACTTTCATATCTAAAATATTGATTGAATTGGCTGCTATAGTAGCATACGAAAATCACAAATCCTTGATATCATCTGCCACATTGACAGTAGTAGACATATCGTAATTGTCAAATATTGCACTAAGTAGATTTTTCAGTTCTTTTTTACTTTGTTTGAAGTTTACGAATTGTACCTTTTCAGGCAATACTGAATTAAATATTACTCTACCAACTGTTGTCGTAATATGCTTGTTTTTAAACTTTAAAACTATCTTATCTTTTTCTACAATCTCACCATTTTCAAAGGTCTTGATAACTTGTTCCATAGATTCAAAAAATCATACTATCGGAGTTTTTTCTTGCCATTCTTGTTCTGTATTGTAGTCAGGATATTTAGGATCGAAAAAATCTGTTAGGTAGTAAATACCCAAAACCATATCTTGAGAATGAGTAATAGTAGGCTCTCAAGAACCTGGTCTAAGAATATTTTTGTCAGCTGCTATAATTTCTTTTGCTTCCTTTTGTGCTTCGTCTGATAAAGGAAGGTGTACAGCCATTTGATCTCCATCAAAGTCGGCATTGAAAGCTGGACAAACAAGAGGATGTATCCTAATTGTTTTTCATGACATCAGCTTAATTTTGAAAGCCTCTATAGAAAGCCTATGTAATGTAGGAGCACGATTTAATAAAACATATTTATCTTTGATTACTTCTTCCAAAAACTTTAAAGCTATAGGAGATCAATCTTTGATTAGCTTCTCAGCTTGTTTTGGTGTATATACAATTTTTTTGTCTATAAGCTTACCTATGATAAAGGGCGTAAACATCTTTACAGCGATATATATTGGCAAACCACATTCATCCAATCTCAAATCTGGACCTACTGTAATAATAGATCTTCATGAATAGTCAACTCTCTTTCAAAGCAAATTTTTTCTAAAAATTCATTCTTTACCAGAAAGCATATCTGATAATGACTTAAACACCTTAATTCATGCTCAACCTGGTCCAGATCATCATTTTTCTCATACTAATAAATTATTAACAGATTCTTGCAATAATCTAATTTCGTTCTTTTTTACTACATCTGGCATTCATACTTGAATCATTTTTCTAAGTCTGATATTTCTCATCAAAACTCTCCTGTAATATAAGTTTACATCAGATGAAGCAAATTTTCCACCATCTAATTGTACTACAGGCCTAAGATCAGGTGGTATAACTGGCAACTTTCTTAATACCATATTTTCTGGCTTAACTCCAGAAACATATAAATTTATAAGTAATTTTATTAAAGACATAAGCTTCTTTTTTTGATCTTCTGATTTTAATTTTGAATATTCTTCTAATCTCTTTTTGATTTCTTTTTTTACGTCTATATTTTGAAGCATCTCCAGTATTCATTCTGGTCATGATACAAATTTAACAATATCAGAATATTGCCAAAAAATATTTCTATAATCACTTTCTAGTATTGTACTAGCAAAACCTAAATCAGAAATTATTGATTTTAGTCTATTAAATTCTTTTGCTATAGACTCTTTATTTTCTTGATATAAAGACTCTATTTCTTTCATTTTTTTTGCATTATCTTTGGATTCTTTTGATTCTTGTTTAAACAATTCGTCCAATTCTTTGGTTTTATTCTCTAGATTTTCTTCCAATTTCTTTACCAATAGTTTTTTTTGATCCTCAGAAACATCTTTTGCTACAGAATATTTTACAAAAGTTAGTATCCTATCTATCTCATTTGAAGATAATTGCAACAATTGGTGTATACCACCAGAAGGACTAGATTTATACCAAGCATGTACAACTGGAGATGCAAGTTCAACATGACCCATCCTAGATCTTCTTACTCTAGAACTAGTTACTTCTACTCCACATCTTTCACATACAATTCATTTATATCTTACTCATTTATATTTACCACAACTACATTCATAATTTTTTACTGGTCAAAAAATTGACTCACAAAATAATCAATGTTGTTTTGGTCTTCACGTCCTATAGTTTACGGTATCTGGATTGTCTACTGCTCCGTGAGATCGTTTGGAAATGTCCTCTACTGATGCCAATGTAACAGCAATTCAATCAAATTTTGTTTTTTGCATAGGGGAAAATTTTATTTTGTAAAATTTTTTACTAATGACTAATTCAATGTAAAACACAATAAAATCTAGTCATCAATTTCTCCACTTTCTACCATATCTTCTATCACTTTATCTATAATATCCTCTTTTTCTTCTACAGACTCAATATCTGAATCCTTAATCTCATCTTCATCACTTATAACCGACTCACTCATCATCTGAGATAATCATAAATCCTTGATTTTATTTATCCTTTCTTGTTTTAAATCTTCCAATTCTTCATTGTTGAGAGGTTTGATATTTTGGGCCAATCACTTAAATAGATATGTAACAAGATTGAAAGATTCAGGTAATCATCAGATATTTGGCTTTTGTCATTTGATGATAGATTCATACATTTTATTTCTTCATATTACATCATCTGATTTTAAGGTAAGCATTTCTTGAAGTGTATATACAGCAGAATAAGCTTCTAAAGCCCAAACTTCCATCTCTCCAAATCTTTGACCTCATTGTCTAGATTTTCATCAAAGTGGTTGTTGGGTAATCAAGGAATATGGTCAAACTGATCTAGCATGTATTTTATCTTCTACCATATGAACTAATTTTAATAGGTGCATATATCAAACTGTAACTCTTTGATTATATGCTTGTCATGTCGATCAATCAAATACTTCTGCATTTACTTCATTCTCTATTCAAAGCTCTTTGATAAGAGATTTGAAATCATCCAATCAGAACCCAGAGAAAGATCATACTGAAAACTTGATTCAGTATTTTTGTGCTATATAACCCAATTGAACCTCAAACAATTGTCAAAGATTCATACGAGATATTACTCACAAAGGATTTAAAACAACATCAATTGGCTCTCATTCTTTGGTAAATGGCATATCTTCTTCTGGTACAACTACTGCTACAATACCTTTATTTCAGTGTTTTCATGCTAATTTATCTCATACTTCTATTTTTCTTGTGCTAGCTACATATACTTTTACTTTTTTTCTAACTCAAGCCATCAAACTATCTCACTTTTTTGCATCCAATATAACTACCTCTATCACTTTTCATTCACTTCCAGATGGCATATACAAAGATGTGTCTTTCACATTTTTAGATTTGTCTCCAAAAATTGCTTGGATAAGCTTTTCTTCTGGGGTTAATTCTCATTCAGATTTAGGTGTAATTTTTCAAACTAATATATCTCATCACTTTACTATAGATCAAACTCTTATAATACCATCCTCATCCAAATTTTTCAATTTTGACATAGAAACTCAAGGTATATCGTTTGTAGTTTCTTCAGGTCAAAGTTTTGTATCTGATACCTCTATTTCTTTTTCTTCTATTTGTATAGATGTAAGGGCATCATTTTTTACAAGTCTTTGAGATATTACTATAGCGTCCTCATAGTTATAACCTCTCCAAGGCATAAATGCCACTTTGAGATTTTTTCATAAAGCTAGCTCTCAATCATCACTACAAGGTCATTCTGCTAATAAATCTCATTTTTTTATTTTTTGTTTTAAAGATACTTTGGCAACCTGGTTTATGCAGGTTTTTGCATTGGATCTTTTGTATATATTAAGCTTGTATTCTTTTATACCAGATTTATATTTTACTTTTATTCTTTTTCAATCTACATAAATTACCTCACCGTCTTCTTCTGCAAGTACAACTGCATGAGTATTTTTTACAATAGATTCAAGTCATGTACCTACCAAAGGTGCATCATTTTTTAACAATGGTAAACCTTGTCTATGTTGATTAGTACCCATAGAGGCACGCACAGCATCATTATGATCCAAAAAAGGAATCAGTGAAGTGTTTGGCGAAAATATTTGCGATGGATTTACATCTACATGTGTAATATCCTTGATGTGTAGTGTGATCATTTCATCAAAATGCCTAGCTGCAACACGCTTTATAGTAATATTACCATGCTCATCTGTAGCTGTAGTAGCATCTGCTATAAAATATTTTTCATCTAACTCAGGCGATATATATTCTACTTCATAAGTTATAAAGGGTTTTACTTTGATTGATGCTCCAAGCTTACCATATATTTGTTCTATTTTTTCAGCAGATTTTGCATCTATATAATTATCTTCTTTTACTATTACTTTTTTGTTTGGGTTTCATTTTGCATCAAGCTCATAAATATCACGATCTGCAATTCTATTTAATAATTTTGATTTTTTTGCTTCAACTTCTTTTGAAACTCTAAATGCTGGAGTTTCAAGAAATCATTCATCATTTATATGAGAAAACAAAGATTGATATATTACCAATCCAATGTTTTGTCATTCTGGTGTCTCAATAGGACAAATCCTACCATAATGTGATGGGTGAACATCACGCACTTCAAATTTTGCAGTCTCTCTTTTGAGTCATCCAGGTCATAAAGCCGTGATTCTTCTTTTGTGCTCTAATTCTGACAAAGGATTAATTTGATCCAAAAATTGAGATAATTGAGATGTAGCAAAAAAACTCTTTATTGAATTATCAATTATTTTGAAGTTTACTAAGTCTGTAATCTTGATAGCATTTTCCATATTTAATACAGAAAGTTTTCATTTTACAGACTTTACGAACTTTCTCATCACAGGACCAAGATGAGAATATAGTATCTCTCACATTGTCCTTACTCTTTTATTTGAAAGATGATCTGAATCATCTACATAATATCATTTTTTGTAATTTGATAAGTTGATAAGATATTTGATAGAAGCTACCAAATCTTCTCAATCAAAAAGATTAGATTCTTCTGAATCAAGTTTTTTTGAAAGTCAAAGTTTGGCATTGATTTTTCTCCTAGCTATTCTTCATATATTGATTCTATCATTATTCAAAAATTGATTTTTGATGTAATCTAATGCACTATGACTATCAATCAGCTCTCCTGGTCTAAGTTTGTTGTATATAAACTCAGCTGCGGAAAGCGCGTCACTTGTTGGGTCCTTTTTCAAAGTAATATCTATATAATCTGTATCTTCTTCGTCTATATTGTCTATAAAAAGCTCTTTAATGCTTTCATCTGTCTCTGCTCCAAATACTCTAAGTAGTGTTGTGATGGGAAATTTTCTAGATTTATTTATCCTAACTACCATTACTCATGTTTTCTCTACTTTTGTCTCTACCCATGGTCATCTCTCAGGTATTAGTTTAAAACCAAAACCAAAATCTTTTTTGGCATAAAATATACCATAAGATCTAATTATTTGAGATATTATAACCCTCTCTACTCCATTGATTATATATGAGGCATAAGGAGTCATCAATGGTAATGTTCAAATATTTGCACGTTTTGAAAATATCACTTTTTCGCTTGGTTTCTTTCACTCCTCTTCTGCTATCTCTACCAATTTTACCTTACCTGATATGATACCCCCATAAGTAAGCTCTTTCTTTTTACACTCATCCATATCACTCTGAGGCTCAGATATTTTGATATCAGATATACTTACGTGTAATTTTTCTCATGCTATATCTCGTATAGGATTTATATTTTCAAACAAATTGTGTATATATTTTTCTACAAAATCTTGATAACCTTTCTTTTGTAAATCCAAAAGATCAGGAAAATCTTGATAAGATTTTGGATTTTTAATAAAAATCCTACCATCTTTTTGAAAGTAGTCTTTGAAAACTGCTGGTACTTGATTTTGTACTTTAGCAGAAACATTTGTTTTTTTTGTTGTTTTTTTTGTAGGCATAGTCTTTGAAAATTTTAGTGAAAGTAAACTTTTAACTTTGGGTCCTTAGTCTGTAACTGATAATTAGCGTCCAAAAACAATGATTGACAACTATTTTCTTTTTACAAAAAGAGTCTTAATATGAGATATTATATTAAGCTCTTTGTGGTGTCAGCTGTTTTCTTCCTTTCTTTCTCCTATTTGACAATACTCTTCTACCTGTTCGTTTTTTCATTCTTTCTCTAAATCAATGTGTTCTTAGTCTTTTTGTCCACTTGTATTTTCTAATTCTTCTCAATTTACTGGCCATTTTAGTACTTTTTTCAAAATAAAAAGATTAATTATCTTATGAAATATTTAAGCTGGAATTGTATTATGATTTAGAAAAATCTAACATTCATAATGTTCTAGCTCTAATAATTTCCCTTCTTAGTTTTTTTTGCAATTTAACTGGATTTTTGGTGTACTTTCTAGGTTTTATAGTAGCAAATCTAGTCAGATATTTTTCCAATATTGGTATAGATTTCCAATTAATATATTTTGAATTTTCTGTATGTGAAAGAAATGATATCCTGTTACCAAATCTTTTTTGATCCCAAGAATCCATAATTTTTTCCAGCTCTTTTTTCAATTTTTCATATTCAAAAAAAGTTTGTTCTTGATTCATTTTAAAAATACTATATCTCACAACAGTGTTGGTATAAAGAAACATCTTTTTGATGTCTTTTAGTGTATCAGTATCTGACTGTATATGGTAAGATATAAAATAAGCCCTATTGTTTCATTTCTTTCATTTTATATCAAAAGATAAGTCTTGGATTCACATATCATCTTTTTTTAAGATATTTTCTTTAAAATCTTTTTCAAATTTTGATAGCAATTCTTTTCTGTCTGAATCTTTTGATTGATTGTCTAGCAACAATACTAATTCATAATTGTTCATTTGTAGTACTTTTAAACTATGTAAATTATTTTACAGCAAATCTTTTGTAAGATGTTAGTGTAAATCATTCTGGTATAATATTTTTGATTTTTTTGGATCCGTCTCTAATATACTCTTGTTCTAATAATACATCTTCTGCCAATGCCTTGCTAAGTTTTCCTTTCAATATTTGATCTATCATATTTTCTGGCTTACCAGAGTCTATGAGTTCTTGACGAAATTCAGTTTCCATTTTTTGAATAATATCAGATGGTACTGAATCAAAATCTAAATACATAGGATTCATAGCAGCAACCTGTAGTGCTATCTCTTTAGCAGCGTCAACATTGGATCCTGTAAAGAACACTATAGAGGCAACTTTATTACCAGGATGATTATATACGAAACCATTTTCTTTGGTAGAAATAATATCTGCCAATTTCATATTTTCACCTATAGATCATACCGCCTCTTTTACTATCTCATCTAATTTGTTTACTAAAGATTCAGGCGCTTGTTCTCTTGAGTCAAACACGTCATCTTGAGACAATAATTCTTGTAATATTTTGTCGCAAAGAGAATCAAATCATTCATTTTTTGCTACAAAATCTGTCTCACAAAGTAATTTAACACCAACTATTTTGTCGCCTTGTTGCAAAACTTTTACAGTTCATTCATTTGTTTCTCTATCTGCTTTTTTTCATGCCTTCAACACTCATTTTTCTTTTAGAATTTCTTGTGCTTGATCCAAGTCTCCATTTGCTTCTAATAAGGCATCTTTACAGTCTTTCAGTGGTGCAAATGTAGCTTCTCTCAATTGCTTTAATAAATTCATATCTATAGCCATGATAATTTTTATTTTTAAAATAAAATTTACTGTTTATTTTGTGATTGTATGTCCTTGTCTATATCGTCTGGTGGTAAGACCCCAACTTTTTCTTGAGAATCTGTGGAATCCTGACTTTTTGATTCTACATTTAATTCAAACAAATCTATAAACCAAGTTCATACAGATGAAAACAATGCGAGTGGAGACTCTTTTTTACTTATGAAATATTTCCCGTCTCGAGCTTGTTTTACACTTATAAATCGTACAATAACCAATATAATTAGTGGTATAAGTCAGATATATTTGATAACTGGTATAAATAACAGTACCACATCAAACACTAATATCAACAAAAACAATATCCATCGACCTGCTGATTGTCTTAGGTGATAGTATTCAAAACTATTCAATTCTTTTTTGGTAAGTGTAACCATAATACCAAAAAACAAATACATCATAATAGCCCTTTTTTTGTCAGAACTACCAGGAACATATTTTGTTGAATCTATGTTTTGTGTAGTGTCGTTTGAATTATTTTGATTTAGCATATATTTTTGTATTAAGATAATATATAATTCATCACAAAATCTATACTTTTATAGCTAAGCATATTTGCTATAATATCATTTTTTCACAAATATTTATCATAGTTGGTAGAAGATATTATGATATTATCTATATCTCCTTGTAAATTGATCTCTTGTATAAAATTTTGAAGCATAGAACCATCTACAACTATTACTAATCATGGTTTTGCTGACAATTTTTTTACTCATTCATAAACCTTACTAGCTCTAGCTAGTTTTCTTTTGTGAATAAGTTGTTCTTTTTTGGTAAGAGACTCAAAAGCTTCGCTGTCCATAAAAGATCTCATCTTGTTCATAGAATCAATTCTAACTTTGAAAGTATCAAAATTAGTCAAAAATCCTCCAGGAGCTTTGTGATTGAGGTAAGAAACCCCATACTTTTCTCCTAGTACTTTAATCTCATCAGCATACATCTTTTTTTCACATACAAGCAAAATTTCTTTTCCATCTTTTTTGGCTTCTTTTACTTTTTTTCTTGCATTTTCTAGCTGTTCTAAAATCATCTCAGGATTTAGAACTACTATGTTGTTGATGATGTCTACTCGATAATTTCTTGTTTTTGGATGTGCTTCGCTTTTCAATGTACCAACATGTACTTGTGCATCTACTATTTGTTTTACAGTAATGCTCATTATCAATTTTCTGAATTAAATAAATGAATTTTCTAATTTTTCATCCATTATACTTGGTTTAAGTTTTTGAATACAAAAATCAAGTCACTATTGGATAAATACCAACTATTTCAATGAAACAGTTGCACCAGCTTCTTCCAATTTTGTTTTGAATGCTTCGATTTCATCATCTTTTGCATTTTCTTTCAAAACTACAGGAGCTTTTTCTACCATTTCTTTTGCTTCTTTTAATCAAAGTCCTAGTAATTCTTTTACTACTTTGATTACAGCAATTTTTTGTCCTCCAATTTCTGTAAGTTCAATGTTTGAAGCAGAATCTCATCCAGCATCTCCATCAGTGTCTCCACCAGCAGCACCACCAGCAGCAACAACAGTCGCAGCAGCTGTAACTCCAAATTCTTCTTCGAAAGCTTTAACAAGCTCATTTAATTCAATAGCACTCATTTCTTTTACTAAGTCCATGATTTTTTGTGCATTCTTTGACAATTCCATTCTCAATACTAATTAATAAGTAAATAGGACGTTGAAACGTTTCATCGTTGAATCGTTGCAACGCTTTTATTATTCTGATTTTTCTTCATTATCTGAAGATTGTTCAGCTGTTTCTTGTGTTGTAGCTTCTTCACTTTTAGCTTCTTCAGCTACTTCAGTTTTTGATTCTTCTTCTTTTGGTTCTTCACTTACTTCTTCTTTTACTTCTTCTTTTGGTTCTTCAGGTTTAGTTTCTTCAGCAACAGGTGCTGTATCTCATCATTCAACTTTTTTCTTTGCTATTTGATCCAATACAGAAGTAAGTGATTGTACTGGATAATTGAATATCCACACCAATTTTGATAATAGTTCTTCTCTGCTTGGTATGTTTGCCAATTCATTTACATAATCAGCATCTTTCCACTCTTTGTTGAACCATCCTCCCAAAAATTCAAAATTTGTATCCAAATCTTTACTTTTTTTGAATTCTTTTTGATATTTATTTATAACTTTTAGGGGTGCATACTCATCTCCTCTTGCATACACAGCAACAGCAGATCATGGTAATTGATCCAAAGCAACTTCTGGATAACCAGCTTCTTTGAGAGCTCTAAGGAACAATCTTTTTCTAATTACATTGTATTTTCATTCGGTTTCTCTCACTTCCCTTCTAATATCAGCATCTGTAGCTACAGACAAACCACTTTGTTTGAAAACAACAAGGTTTTTTGCTTCTTTTAAATCTTGTACGTATTGTGTAACCAATTCTTGTTTCTTTTCTCTACTAATAGCCATCTTAAAAATTTCAATCTTAAATAAAAAACGACCATCCGAAGTGTGGGTCATAACAAAAAAATATTTTGATATAACCTAGGTAGGAACTTACTTTTCTATTGAATAGAATAGCCTACTGTCTCCGGTAAGTTGACAATAATGTATGAATCTAGACACAAAATTCAAGAGATTTTTTGAGAAAATTTTTGAAAAGATATACAAGGACAATCAAACAAAATATATATCGACTAAACAAAAAAAGCTAACCTTTTTTCAAGGTTAGCATCTTGATAAACAATATCAGGACTAATCCCCTGATATCAAATAGTAAAATTTTCCGTTTTTGGTGTCATAAACACCATTACTGGTTCTAATACCCCCCTTGGGATGTTTACGGTTTTTGGAACCAATTTTTGTAGCTGAATTCATTTTTTTTATTATTTTTTTTGTTAACATTGGCTATTGTCTGACTCTCAAACAAGGTTTTGTTTTTTAATGAGTTTATTAAAAAAATCAAGTGAAAAATAATATTGATATTGCGCATATAATATGTATGGTATTTTTTACAACAAAAATATATATTATTATGACAATACACTTGGCAATACAAAACAGAACTATTTGGTGTGCTGGTCGAATGTCTGAAATCGACAGAATCTTTGGAAGAGATTGTGCTGTGATACACAAAGGCGCTCCAAGTGAACTGGAAAAATTTTTAAAGCAAAATCCTGATCAAAAAGAAGTTTTTTTTCAAGGATTTGCGTATTGGGTAATTTGTAAGGTATTCAACAAGCAAGAAAAGCAAGGTCTGTATGGTATGCTAAAAAGAAAACTAAAAAACTTTAGTGAAAAACTTTTTAGATCAATAAGATCGATTGCTAGCAGATTAGCCCACAAAGTAAGAGAAAGATTATAAACCAATACCCTCTCCAAAATAAAGGAGAGGGTTTTAATTTTAAAAAACATCGAATTATATTGACTTTTATACTTTATTGTGTATCATATTTTATGATAAAATAAAAATAATAAAAAATAATCAGTATGGAAAACAGATATTTAATTTTTTTCGACGCCAGAGAATATGTGGATCAAGTTCCCAAAGAGTTCAAAGAAAATCTTGAAAATCTAATAATAGCGTGTATTGCGCCCAAAGATTTACAAGATGCGGAGGCAATTATAGAAAGTACAAAACTACTGTCCAAATCATCATTCATATTTTTGATAGATGATAAGACAGATATATGCTACGTCTATAAAGCTACAGGTACCATAGCAGAGATCAAAAAAGATACTTTGCCGTGGGTGGGTAAATCTTATGAATCTTTGATGGGGATGCCTATGTTTTTAGAAAAGATTACCGATTTGAGGGCTTTGTCCCGATATGTCGGTTATGACAAAACTATTTTAAATTAAGAAAATGAAGCGCCCCTCCAAATTGGAGAGGCGTTTTTTGTCAAAATATTTTGTACATAATGATATGTAGTTTAATTAATCTTCTCTTTCAAAAAATTATAAATCTCTACCATTGCTCGAGTATCTTGCTTACAATACTCTAGTAAATTCTCGATTGATATCTCTATTGGTAATTGATTATTGATTAATTTCTGGAGATAGTTGGAAGCATCTCCACCATTTGAAACTGTCATTCATTCGTAAGTAATGTCTGACAAGACTGGCAGAACTTTTTTGATACTACAAGATCCTCAAAAATCTGGATCAAAATACAACATATCTCTAAATACATCCATAAGATCAAAAGTCTGTAAATTTACTTGTTCAAAAAATTCTTTGTACTCTGGGTACATAATTCACATTTCTTCATTTCTACTGTTTTCAAATCACTTGTTTCGGACGATAAATGTTCATCTTGCTTCTCATACATCTTGGACAAACTTATCTACCACATCTTTGTTTGTTTTTACTCAAGGCTTTATCAGTCATTCAAAATGAGTGATCTCCCCATCTGCATCCATCTTGTGCATAGAATACTGCACTACTACTTGCTGTCGTGGATGAGTTTGTTCAAATATTGGTATTGGTCGAGATACAGTTTCATAATCATAGAAAAACAAAGGAAAACTTAGATGAGAAAATCTCTCTTTGATTTCTTGTTTATCAACTTTAATTCATTCTCTGTATATTTTAATATATTTTTGAAAATTATTTTCTTCTTTATCTTTTGAAGCAATAAGCTCCATTTCTTCATCTCATAAATCATCAATTTTAGTCTTTCATAATTCGTATAGTGATGTAAGTTTTTTTTTGGAAGTTTTAAAATGTGGAATATTTCGTATTGTTCATTTTTTGGGACTGTCTCCAAAATATATAAGTGGATTTTCTCATTGGTACGGAAACCATTCTTCAAATTCTTTTTTGGGAAGAAGTATTGTTTTTTGGATAGATTTAATCCTGTCTTCTACCCAAGAATCTTGTGCCAACTCCTCTGTCACATCTTCTTTGATGATAATTTGTGATGGGATGATTTCTCCATCTTTGATATAGTCAGAATTAAGATGATATATCCATACCTTTCATGAAAATTGGTCTCACAAAGCCTTGGATAAAACATATCTTTGAAAGCTACAATCTGCCACAAGATCATCCAACAGTGTCTCATCTTTATTTGGTTTGCGAATCTTGTTTTTTGCCTTAACCTCTATTAGATCATATTTTCATTGATCATTTTTTTGGAGAAAATCACATTTGACGAATAAATTATCTCGTAACAATCAAGCTTGATAGATGATTGGCATGTCGTGATCTAGACTCTTTTGTGTGGCCTGATGATATGTGTTGTGGAAATCTTTAGTGTTGTATCAAGAGACTATACTTATATCTTTTGGGTCTCGCAATTTTTTGACCATATTTTCTACTTCTTGACCGATAAGTGCTCAATCCATGGCTCAATAAGTTTCTTGATTGATTTTGTTGTAAATTTTGGCGTCATTTTTGTGCCATCGAGCTAGCTTAGGATTTTCACAAAATTCTTTGAACAATGATTTGGTGATAATTAGTTTTTGCATATTGATTGGTTTATTAGGAATTGGAAAAGTGAAATTAGTTGATTGAATCTTATATAATTATATTTGTTTTGAAATAGATTTTTTGGAAATAAAAAAAGCGGCTTAAATCAAGCCGCTCAAGTAGTGTTGTCATTAATCAATAAATTCTTTAAGCACTGAATGCGGATTGAATATTTCCGCTTCATACTCATCTACTACAAGCATTATTGAATCTTCATCCAAAGAATAACCCGAATCAGTTACCTTTTCGAATACCCTTTTTGCGATAATTAATTCGTCAGATTCAGATAGGTCTATGCCCATAAATTCTAACACCTCTAAAATTAAATCCACTTGATCTTTGTTCATTTTTTTTATTTTTTTTTGGTTTACAAAACTTACTAATATATATTTATCTATCAAAGTCAATACTTATTGGAAAAAATAAAACATACTATATATCTTTTTTGCCGAAAGCAAGGTAATATATGCATAAATAGTGGTATTTTTTGGTGAAAAAAAAGATCTGAATATAATTGGAGATACAAGATGATTTACAAGTTGAAAATTGATAAATTTATGAGAAATAGGCTAATAAAAAAATATAGTGTAATAACGATGGCCATGGTGTACTTGATGTCCTACTTTTTACAATCAATTTCTTTTTTTGATTTTGGTAAAGTTTATGCTGAAAATCAGCTAGATTATACCAATTTAGTAGCTATCTTTGTGGATGATGATATATATAATGACATAAAAGATGATGTACAACGATATGCACAAGACTATATACAATGATCTGATAGCAACACTAGATATAATGCTATATCTAACTCTAGATCTATAGTGATGCCTATTGATGTGGAAAACATGCAGGCTACAGATATTGTGAAAATACTGGAAAATATGTATTTTGATGGGGTGAGCGGAGAACCATCAAAACTTATTTGAACAGTGTTGATTGGTGATATACCACTACCTGTAATAAATGACAATGGCTTTGTGTATCCAAGTATATATCCATATGTAGACTTTGAAGAACAAAAATTTATACGAAGTGATCAAGATCAATATTTTGTATACAATGACAATCCAAAGTGACAAGCAGAGATATGGCATGGGGTGATTAATTTTGAAAACATATCAGAATATGATGAATATTTTGATAAATTACAAAATTATAGCGATGATCCAGATAGCTATATATGAAAAAATATATGGTATGATGATTTTATAGCCAACAAAAAATATTTTTATGGTGAAGCTTTAAACTCTTATATAAACAATTTTTTGTTTGCAGAAGATTTGTGATATCATAGATACTCTGATCTCATGGTAAAATTGATGCAGGGAGCCCACAATGATATGATAGGAGATTTATTGGCAGGTTTTGATGGTATGGATGAGTTGACTTCAGCTACTGACAATATGAATACTCCTACTATGACACTACAAAATATGATAAAAAATGGATATCTAAAATCATATACATCTTTGATATGATGAAAACAATTGGACAACGTGTTGAAAAATGTAGAAACTGCAAATAGATGGATAGAAACATATACTGGATCGGATGGTAGCGGTAAAATAAGGACAGCATTAGATACACATTATCTCAAGATAGAACAGAAAGATGAAACGCTATTGAGGACAGAATGATGAACAGAATCGCTAATAATCTCTATAAACAATGCTTTGGAAGAAATTGTAGATGAAAAAGTAGAAGAAGAACAGTATTGGCTAAATGAGGTCATACCATTGTGATATCTGAAATACGATGGATACAAAAAATGAGCCAAATGTACTTGGAAAACTTATGACGCTTATGAAAACTATTTTTTTGGTAGTGATGCAAAATACATAAAATCTATGGAAGAAACATCTACATATAGGTGAACTTTTAGAAACTTTGACAATATAAGTGGTCTGACAATAGATGATATACAATCAAGTGATTATCCATCAAGCGATATAGAAAATGAAATAGATTTGTATAAAAAATCTGTATGATGATCTTATGATATATTTGCTACTCAAGTAGATGCGAATAGATGATATAATATAAACAATACAATAAATGAATTGGCAATTTATGATGACAATAAGATAGCCCAGAGAGAATATTGGAATACAGAGTGTGACAAGAAATTTTTGGGAATATGTTGGAAAAGAAGAAGATGGAAAGCTGATACAGCACCCGAGGATCACTTGTGTAATCTAAATGATGAAAACGAACAATGAGGGTGTGAATCTGTAAATGAATTTGCCATAAGAAATCGATGAGGTGCCTCTACATTAAATCTATCTGGTGTGGGTAGTTGGAAAAGTGGATACAATTTTCAAGATGCTATATTACCCGTCTTTGATGTTGCAGGAAGCACTCAGATCGAAGATGCTGAAAGGGGCGCTAATAGTTTTGAGTGAGTAGACAAATATACAAGACTAATACAAAAGACATTTGTACCTGGGCAAAAAAAATATTATACCAAAAATGCAGACAAAGAAGAACCAGACTTGTATTGAAGTTTGTACAACACAAAAATGTGAGAAGAGATGAAATTTACCAATCGATTGCCAATAAATGATTTGGATGATCCAGATTGGATATATACAGAACCTTTGAAAAGTGGCAATGTATCATTTTTTGATAAATTTGATAATAGTACTACTTGGGAGGGTACTGGAGAAGAAAAGATACTAAAGATAACTAAAGAATACGACAATGACTGTGTTTGAAAATGAGAGATATATACATACAAAACATTAGACTCTAGAGTCAAAAATAATCTTACCAGTGAAGAACAAATAAATGGTAAATATTTGAAAGTTTTTTCAGATCTTGAATCTCCTTACAAAGTATTTTATGATGATATCATCACTAGATTAAATTCTAATACAGATTTATTGAATACAAATATTGATGGACTGATAAACAATGGTACAGGATATTTGATGAGTAATGTGGTAGCACTAGATGATCATATAGATGATATCACAAGCCAAATATGGTCAATAATAAATCAATTTGGGATATCTAGTATGAGTAGTACAGAGATACAAAATATGGCAAACAATTGGCAAAGTGCCCTTACTCAAAATGATGCTGATATTGTAACTGATCTGGCTGAAGAGATAAAAGACCAACTTTTGGATGTGCATGCATTTACAGAAAACTTTTCTTTTGAATGAATAAAAGGCTTTGTAGAAAACTGAATATACAACTTTAAAGTACAATGAAATGGTCTGATATTCTTAGAAGATTGGCAAAATAATATCTTGTCTACTCTAGAAACAAACAAAATAAAATATAACAATATAGAGTCAAATCTGGATGCTTTGGAAACAAAATACAATAATATAGGAGAGATACATCCTGCTCAACTTGTGCCTTTGTTGATAGGAAAAAAACAAACTATAAATGCAATGGTAGTAAATGGTAGTGGTGTGGGTTTGTGATGTAATGGTTCTTATGCTAGCTTGTGTAATGCTATAGATATTGTAAAAAATAATATAAATACATACGGATGAAATATAAACAATAAAATAGATGAAATAGAAAGTCTGACTTATCAAAATTATGATGAAAACTGAGATCCAGATGGAAATGAAACTATTGAACCGTTTGTAGATATAATAGAAAATGTAGATAATTCTACAATAAATAGTGAGTTCCAAACTTTAAGTAATATTATAAATTCAATAGAAGCTTCCAATGATATAGGACTAGTCAAACACATACCTGGTATGAATATGACCACATCAGACAGACCAATAGATTCTCCTAGATATCTTACCTTTAAAGGTATTGGTGGAGACAAAGTAACTTTTATATACCCAAATCTATATAAATCTGAAGTATTTAGTGGAGATAACAATGTATTAAAATTAAAATCACCAGAAGAAATAAAATATGCTATAGAAGAATATCTGAAAGAAGTGGTCAAAAAATATAATGAATATCTAACAGACCAATTAAACAAAAAACAGCTACTATACAATAGCAATACTTTTGCATTTAATAAGCTATGAGAACAAGATGCCTTAGCTAATCCAAATCGTAGCTACAATACCATAGATACAGACTTCCTGATTGAAAAACTTAAGGAAGAAATACAAAATAATGCATATTTTGGTGGCAATATCTGACAAGATGATGATCCTATATTATTTTTGGCAGAGATGCTATATTATCAAAATATACATTGGCAAGAAAGATCTTTGTGAGAGACTATACAAGATGATATGAATAATATTAGGACAGATTTTGATGTAAATCTAAAAATAAAACACGTATTAAATAATTATTTGATTGATGATAATGATCAATGAAAACTTTTGACTCCATGATATCGCAGTGGTGGTTATGAAATTGCTTTTATAAATTCTGATGGGTCTGATTTGATAGCCTATGAAAATGAACCCATATTTGTACAAAATCTAAAAAATGCAAATGAAAACTATGGATTGCCAGAAGCAATAAATAATGTGGAACAGACACAATTGGAAGAAGAACTACAAAATGAATGTAATATACCAGAAGAGTGAGGTGTATTGTTGTTTGACATAAATGAATGAAACTCACCTTGGATAAATGCACTTCAATGTCGATGGGAGAAGATTAGAGAAAAACCTTTTTCTTTTGAATTCAATTGGAATAATTCTTTTGGTCCTGTATTAAACTTGTGAAATGACACTACATTTTTTGGTTGAACATGATGATTGGCAAATTTTTGAAACACATCCCTAAATATATTGTGAGGAGATAATGTCCAATCTCAATATATGAATCAATTGGACTTGTTAGATACAGAAGATGAAAACCAAGAAGTACTAGACAACTCTAGTCCATGAGATTATCAAATGTTGAACAAAATACTGTCATATACACAAGTAATTCCACAAAATGAAAATATAAACGTAGATAGTGGTGTAATAAATATAAAAATACAATCTAGCACACAATTAGATGATGTGCAGTTTTATATTTGGAATGTGGGTTCAACAACAATTAGTTCTAATCAGCTAGGTTCAGACAATATTACAAAAAATACTACTGGATACCAAACATGATCAATATTGGTAAATCCTTTTGACGGCACAGATATTGAGTTAAAAGTAGAAAATGGTATAGCTGCTAAAAATGTATTGGTATTTAATATGTGCTTACCATGAACACAAAATATTGATAATTGTGTGAAAAAAACAATAGCAATAAATACTATACCTGGCGCAATAAGTGAGATAAAAATAAATGGAAATATAAATGTATTGAAATGATCTGATGTCGAAATAAATATACAGGGTAAAGATCAATTTGACAATAATGTGTGAAACTTGATTAATGAAAGTTTTGAAATAAGGACCTCTAGGTGAACTCTAAAATACAAAGCTGCAGAAAATGATAAGTTTGATTTTTATGATTTTGATGATGCAAACTTTGAACTTAACACAGAAGGAACAGAAGATGGAGATCAAATCAGATTGGATGTAAATTGAAATATATGATGAGTATTTGGTACATATGCTTCAAAAATAATACAGATAGTAGAATGAAACCTAAAAATATTGGATGAAAATGATACAGAAATAGACGAACTAGAAATTGATTTGCCAAACCAAAATGATTATGTGTATAAAGATAGTTTTGATATCACTCAGACCAATTTAAATGTGGTGCCAAAAATAATCATAGATTTGGTAGATTTGCAAAACGAGACAATAGATGCCAATAGCTTAATTAGCATAAATACCAAAA
This sequence comes from Candidatus Absconditabacterales bacterium, assembly GCA_035446765.1. Lineage (GTDB taxonomy): Bacteria > Patescibacteriota > Gracilibacteria > Absconditabacterales > Absconditicoccaceae > JALOAF01. The sequence continues at coordinate 7,755 of DAOTFU010000008.1, read as the reverse complement.
ATTGAATAGTGAAGCCTTGATTGATAGAAAGCAGATATATCACTAAAACACAAAACTGAAATACTTTTGATGTAGAGCAAAACAGATTTTACCAAGCTAACAATGTAAATCTCAGTTGATGAGTACTAACAATTTATTTGATGCCAAATATGGTAGCCTGAGAAGATGTACTGTATATATCTACGCCTGGAATAGATGATATAGAGATACCAATAATAGTGAATCCAGCTGATCCTAGTGTGGTAAAAATATGAGTAGAGAAAAACAAGATATCTACCAATTCAAGTACAGATGCTACAATAAATGTAACAGACAATTGGGGAAATCTGATACAAGAAGATACCATGTTGAAGATCTGAACAATATGAGCAATTGAAATTTCTGGATTTAACAGCATGAGTAAAATAGTAAGCATAGAAAATTGAGTAGAAAATTTTGATATAAATGCAAAGGATTTCGGTGCTAGTTCTACTATCTATGCTATGATAAACAATTTATCATTGAACGAGCAAAAACCTGGTTATGCAAATATAACTGTACAAGAAAAAATATTACCTACAGAAGATTTAAACGTAATGTATTTAAATTTGTTTGGATCTGACTGGGCTAACCAATGGTGATTTATGTCTGACAACAATAAATATGCAGAAGATCTGATAAATAAATCAGATAAGCTGATAGGTGTTACTAGTCAACTGGTAGATACAAAAAACATTAAAAGATTTCCTATAATATTGGACAAGTATCTGAATATCTCTAATATGGACAAATTGAGTATCGAAATGAAATTAAGTGGTAATATAATATTGGAGATCGACAGTATATGAGACATTTTGATAAATATAGATAACAATAAAATACAGGAAGTAGACATAAACAACGAAAATAAAGAAGATATCATAAAAACCCTAATATCAAACAAATATGATGACGAAAATATTTTGGTATATATACCAGAAGAGACAGATAGTATTATAGAAACAAATGAAGTAAAGAATAATACGATAGAAATAAACAATCAAAATGTTTTTGATATGAATGATAAGACAAGTAGTGAAGATATAAATATAAAGTATTTGGATGAAAAAATAGCTGGATATGCCGCTTGGTGACTATACTGGAAAAGCAAATTAGCAGGTAAAATACTTGTGGCTGTACAAGATACTAGCGTAGTTGATTTGGATGCTATATCAAATAATGCCCAATACAAAAAGGAGGATGTATGGATTTGAGGATCTACAAACAATAAAGGTATAGGTTTCTATCAAATTGATTCTCAAATGCCTGATGATACAATGTGATATGAATCAATACAAGATAGTATAGATCCAACATTGTGAATATGATTTAGATGAAATTTTAAAAATATTACAAATTTTGGTGCAGGGCAATCTGTATGAGAGTCTACTCTACCATTTTCATCAGAATTTTTGATAAACATCTGAGATCCTTTGTTGAAAAGAATAGATAAAAATGAAACTAGCAAAAGAATAGATAGTGAAGGAAATGAAGAAGATATATGATTTGATCAATGACTTGGGGAAGTGGTTTATGCAGAGCCTGGTAAAACTATATTCAAGGTCAAGGATATTGATTTTAATAATGATGGTCTTGTAGATATGATAATATCATTTACAGATGGTACTGTAAAAATTTTGAAAAATTATGGATGAAATAAATGATGGCAAAAACTATGAGATCTAATGATACTAACAGATGGTATAAAGGAGATAATGGTGTGAGATGTGGATGGAAACGATTATGATGATATACTGATACGAAGCAAATCTGATGAATTGAGAGTATACAAAAATGAAGAGTGAATATTTGATGTAGATGGATTGCCAATATGCTTGAATACAAATGTAAAAGATAGTGACATATCTGATAACCCTAATAGTGTAAAATGATTGAATCAAATTTTCTTTGAAGATATGGATAATGACGGAACCGTAGATATAGTGACAAATGATAAACTATGATTTATTAAAATATTTTATGGATGATCAAATAATGAATGAGACAATTTTGTATCAAATACAAATTATGCTTGTGATGAATGATGGTATGATAGACAAAACGACTGAGATAATGTAAATATGGTATATAGATTTGGTATTAGAGTAAATGAAAATGTAAAAGTGTTGGATCAGAGTCTTGTACATTGGCAAGGTATAAATACTGGTAATGCCTTGGATGTCAGTCCTGAAGATTTGGGCATAGATACAAGTGCTTTTGATGAAAATAATTTTGATGAAAATAATATAGAAAATATACTAGATGAAGCTACAAATTTTGATGTAGATGCTGCAACACAGACTTATAAGTGAAGCGAAAGATACAAGACAGCAAATTTTAGGCAAATACCAATATACGAAAATATAGAAGAAGAAAGTTTATTGCCATATGTAGAGATAGGGTGTTTGACTTGAGATGATCCTATCAAAATATGGAAAAAATATGAAGATATCAATGGAGATGTACTGGAAAATGATGATTTGGTGCAAATAAGTGTACATATAAAAGCTAATGAAAATTTTGTATGAACATTTGTGGATAACATAAAATGACCATGGAAAATACCTCTAACTGGAGAAAATGATATGATTGCTAATTTTTGGTTTGATATTGGTAGTGTGAGCGAGTATCAAGTAGAAGAAGAAATGAAATTTCATTGGGATATGGATAATAGTAGATATATGGTAGACAATATCATAATGGACCAAAACGATGAAATCGTATTGAATTATTGGGTATACTATGATGGTGACGTACAAACACAAAAGATAGAACTGGATGATGTAAATGGAGAAAATTATATGGAATTTGGTGGCAACAGCTATGATATGCTTGATGAATATCCAGTTGATGATTATCTGGATATCAAAATAAAACCTAGTGATGGATGTAACAAATCTATGTTTATCTTGTTCAATGAAAATCAAGACAGAGATTACCAAATAGAATATATTGACCTAGCTCAAGTGCTGATAAACTACTCTACTGATAGTAACGATACTTATGACAATGCTATGAGTGATATCAACAATACTCTATTGAATAATGTTGGATCTGATGATATAGATTTAAGCAATATACCTGGTATGAGTAGTACACTAGAATCTTGGGATTTTGTAGATATATTTTCTGATGCTTGGGATACAAATGGACTAAACTTAAACCAAATAGCAAATATACCAAATGAAATGATAGATGGTCTAATGTGAGATGTAATGGACAAAGTAGATGGTATAATGTCTGATATGTGTGCTGGGTTTGATTTGAGCAAATATGGTATATGAGGAAGTGAAAATTGTGGTTTGCTAGTACCATTTAATCAGGCTTTTTTGTGACCTGGTAATTACCATCTGTTTGGATGCTATGATATAGCTTTTCTGACAAATACTTTGTGAAAGTGACTACCAGTATTGACCATACCTGGTAACTGGCCATCACCTGCCGGTTATTTACCTATACCTTGAATATTTTGATTACCATTTAAAGGTCCTTGAGATTGATTTTTGGGTGTAACAGGATGACCTAATGCTTCACAATTTAGACTATACATAGTGCCAACATTAACTGCAGAAATAGGTATAGCAATGTGTTTTGGACCATATAGTGTGTGAAATGCTATACCAGATCCTTTCTCTAGTATATGAGGAAACTGTATAGTAACTTCTGTTCCCTTGCCTTGTAAAAATGCTGGAGAAACTGATCCGAATACTATCAGTAAAATAGAAGATCCATATATGGATTTGGAAGCATGTACAAATCAAAACGTACCTTGCTTTGTGTGAGATAATGAATCTAGTTCTAGCCTAGAAATGGTCTCTAGTAGTAGTAATAACAACAATATGACATCTGCAGTGCCAGATGGAAGTTTTGCTGGTGGCTTTATTAGTATAGAAAAAGAACCAATTACTAGTCATGGATATAATAATCCAGAATCTTGAATAGAAATAAATGGTGTAAAACTTTTTGGATGAGCAAAACAACAAAACAAAATAGTTGGGTCAAAAGATCAAGGACTTATAGAAAAGATAGTAAAAAAATGGATGGATAGCCAAATAAATTATATATTTGCAAATTTAACAAATTTTAAAGTAGATACTACTTGGCCTGACTTTGATTCTGTACTTGAGTGAATGTGAGATGGTCAAATGAAGGCATCCTTAGAAGAACAAAAAATACAAGACTGTATAGACCAAAATGGATCTTGGGAAAAATGAGAATGTATAATATCTGATAGACAAAAATGTCTAAACAAATGAAAAACACGAAACACACAGGAATGACTCTGTGAAAAGAAAACAAACAAAGCCACAAATGATGATGCTTTGGAAAAAATGGGGAGTCTGATAGAAAATAATTGGATATCTAGAGACAATATTACAGATCTTTCTGAGACATCATTTGCAAATCCTTTTGAAGAAATTGAAGCTATGTTTGAGGATGTAGCATTGATAAATCTGAGAACAGAAAATATATCTGTGAAAGTGCCTATCATTACAAGTGATGATATAGATGCATATACAAATATGTCTAAAAATTGGATTGAAGATCAAAAAGAAATATTGGAAGATTGGACTAATTTCTTTAAGGCTTTGATATGACGATGTGGTGGAAGAAATGATATAAGTAGTCTAAGTGAGATGAAGGAAGCATTTGAAGAACTAAAAGAACAACTGAAAGATGAGATAGATGATAATATAGAAAATAATATATGAAACAATGAGCTGGAAAATGAGATAAGCATAATAAACCAAAAAATAAAAGGACTAAAAAAACTTAATGAAGAGTATAATCTAAAAGAAATCGGTAATTATGAAATATATGAGTCTTGTGAATGAGGAAAATATTATATTCAAGTCTGACATAAGTCTATAGAAAAAATTGTACCAAAAGATATATATTTGCTGTATAATCCTAATGTAGAAGAGTGACTAAGTATGGTAAGCAAATGATATGATATAATGCAAAAAAAGATTGAATGAAAAATAAGTATAAAAATTGAAAAGAATGATGATGAATATAAAAAAGGTAATATATGCACAAAAGAAATATCTACGATAGAACAAAATCAATGTGTAAACTTATTTTTGGGATGAAAGCTTGAGACCACGCTAGACAACTTTGTAAATATACAATCAAATACAACTCAATTGATTAGCTCAGTAAAACAAAATATAGATACTTTAGAACTGTACAAGCAGTTTCCATTGGATCTTTATGAACGAATACATGTGTGAGATAGGTATCTGGCAGAGATATCTGCTATAGTAAATAATTTCTTAGGTACTCTGAGTCTATGGATGAAGACCAATGCTACCAGGTACTCACAATATGTAGATGCTATAATAATCATGACAACTACAATACAGACATATCAAGCAATAATAGATCTATCTACAAATTGGTCTGAAAGATGCAGTAGCTGTACAAACGATAATTATGATCAATTTGCTTGTAAATTATCTATGCTTTGTCCAGATGAATTAGTTGATCAAATACTTCCAGTATTGGAAATACCACCAATGAAGATACCTAGTATGTATCTAGATTTTTCTGACTTGAATATGTGAATAGATATAAAACTACCAGAATTTAGTTTTGTACCTACTAGTGTAAATCTACCTAGCTTACCAAACATACCAGAAGCACCAAGTATTGATATGTCATTGGATGCTAAACAGTCTTTATCAATGGGTATAAACTTTATAGAAAATCTGAATATACAGTTGGATGATTTCAATCTATCTGTAAACATTCCAAGTGTGCCTACAATACCAGGACCACCAGATTTACCGGAACTACCATCATTCCTACCAAATGTAGAGATGGAATTGCCACTTTTGCCACCAGCGCCTAAAATACCAAAATTACCAAACAAAATAAGTGCTGCTATAGAAACAGCAGAAACTATATGAAAAATACTTTGTATAATAAAAGGTAACATAGGTCTTGTATGAGAAAATAGCATAAAAGCAAAGATAGAACAAATGTCTCAGAGAACATATGAAGTACCATATTGGGACAACATAGATAAGACATTGGATGATTGGAGAAACAAATCAAACAGCAAAATACCTAACTGGATATCAGATGCTTTCACTTTCTTGCAAGCTCAAGAATTTGAAGATGTAGAATTAGAATGATTTGATCTAAAATTGGAATCTCACGTAAATCTACAATTTAATTTTGAAGGATTTTATGGTTTTGTAAATGAGGTAGTATGAATTGCAAATGAATATAGTAGTATGCCAAATGATTGGATAAACGAACAAGTGAATGATCTGGATAATATATCAAACGATCTAGAAAAGAGAATGAGTGCTTGTGCGAGCAATCCTTTATCTACAAATTGTATATGAGAAGATCAGACACAAGAAACTTTAGACCTTGTAGAAAAAGTCGAAGAAACTAAAACAAGAATGAACAGTATGTCTAGAAATATTGAGAATGGGTTTGATGGGGTAAGACAGGCTATGGATATTATGTATCAAGCAGAAAATGAAATGGATGAATTGATTTCTTTGTGAAGAATGCAAGAAGCTGAAGCAATAGAAAAAGAACTAGAAGAAATGAAAAGTAAATATGGACCAACAATAGATGCGTATGAATGATATCTATCTAAGTTTCAAGAACTGACAGATGAATATAATGGTCTGAAACAAGAGGTAAAAGATTTTGCAAACAATATATTAGAAAATCTCAATGAACAAATAAATAATGCTAATGAGACTGTGGGAGATCTCACAAATATGGATAAAATAGAAGAGCGAAACACAAAACTACAAAATAAGATAGACAAGTTTGAAAAACAAGAAGAGATAAAGAAAAATCAGAGAAATATAAATATTGATAATTTGTACAAAGAAATAGGTAGCAATACAATAAGTTATGTGGACTATAGCGAAGATGTAGTAAAAGAACAAAAAGATATTTTGTCCAAAACTTTGGAGCAAATAAAAAATAAAACAAATGATGAATCATTTAAAAAAGAAATAAATGAATATATTTCTAATGTAAAAAGTGACACTAAAATACTAGCGCTAGATAAAAATTTGGAGAATATTTGAACAAAATATGAAAATATAATAACTGAAACTAAAGATAAAAATAAAAAAATTGCAAAAACGGTCTTGGACGATTATGATAAATTTGTGTGAGATGTAAAAGATAATAAAATATCTCTGGTATCTAATAAGCAAGAAAATATTAAACTAAGTACAAAATTGTTTGATGCAGATGGAATAAGCGTAAGAAAACTAAAACAACAAGAAAACGTAAATAAATTGTATATGGAATATTATAAAAACAGTATAAATGGATATACAAAAGCCATTGAAAACAATAGTGCGCAAGATCTTAATATGAGCGAGTATGAGTATAATAAAAACAAAAAATATCTATATGATATAAAATCAAAAACCGATCTGAGTTATAATCTTATAGAAAAATGATCTTTGTTGGCACAAAACAACAATTGAAACAACAATAACAACAATAATGGTGGTGGATCATATACTGATATATCATCCTATATAAATGGTAAAATAATAGAAACTCCAGAATGAAATATAGATCTAGCAAACGATGATTATGTGAGTTATTTTCAAAATAAAACAATAATGACAGATATCAATAATGATGGAGAAAATGATTTGATATTGCGAGATGATAATAATTTGTATGTAAAATATAGAAACGAAAACACAGAGTATGAAAATACTTAATATATAAATGACTATT
>DAOTFU010000007.1:38640-38914 GCA_035446765.1 Candidatus Absconditabacterales bacterium | reverse complement strand
CTGTGATGAATGAGAAACTTGTAGTCTTACTTGTAATATATTGGTTCCTACAGATGATAATCCAGGATGAGAATTATTTAATGTATGAGCTTGTAATGGGGATTTTGAAGTAGACAATGACGATACAAGAAAAGTAAAAATATATATAAATATGAATGGTGATCATGAAACTATAGAAGAATACTATGATTTTGATGATTGAGAACGATCAAATGGAAGTAGTAATGATGATGACTTAGATGAATTTGAGTTTTATTATGTAGAAGATGAATCT
>DAOTFU010000007.1:0-38540 GCA_035446765.1 Candidatus Absconditabacterales bacterium | reverse complement strand
ATAATGGATATCTAGTGTTTGAAGTTTGGTTTGAGTATGAAGATGACTATACAATTACTGTAGAAGATAGAAGCATAGATGCTGAACAAGATTTTGATGTGGGATGATCTTCTAGCTCTAGTAATGATGATGACTTAGATGAATTTGAGTTTTATTATGTAGAAGATGAATCTCCTGATAGAGATGAGCGAATCACTGTAAGAATAAAGGCTCTTGATGATGATTGAGATAGAATCTATGATTATGATGAAGAAGTGACATTGACCTTTGAAAGAGATGGTGATGATGCTGATCGTTATGATATCAAAATACAATCAGATGATTTTGACGAAGATGAAGATGATCTAAGTAACTGAGAATTGGATGTTGATTTTGATAATGGATATCTAGTGTTTGAAGTTTGGTTTGAGTATGAAGATGACTATACAATAACTGTAGAAGATTGAAGCATAGATGCTGAACAAGATTTTGATGTGGGAGATAATGGAAGTGAAGATAGTGATATAGATGGATTTACAAATGATGAAATGGAAACGTTGGAAAGAATCTATGATATACGACCTACATTAATAGATCAATTGATAGAAGAAAATAGCGAATTAGAGGATGAGGATGATCGACAGGATATGTCGGATGAATTGTATGATAATATGGAAGATGTAATAGATGATAAATATAATAGAGAATTTGATGACTATGATGAATTCTTTGAAGCATTTGAAGAATGGTATAGTGAAACTTTGGATATAATAAATTAATATAAAATTGCAAAAATGATTATATTGCACAAATATTGGTTTGTGAATTGCACATTTTAAATTGATAAATTGATTTTATGCCTACAAAAACAAAAAAAACACCGAATAAATGACGTGGAAGACCAAAAAAAGAATTTAAAATCAAAAAAACAAATGAGGATACAAAAATAAAGCGTGGACGTGGAAGACCAAAAAAAGAAAAAATTAGAAAAACAGATAGTATAAATTCTAAAATTTCAAAATACAAGAAAGATCTGAAAAAGATTTCTAAGAAACATGAAAAGATACATAAGACGATAAAAAACACTACTTTTTCAAATAAAAAAATAAACAAAGAAGATAAAAAAACAGATAGATTTGCTTTGTGGCTTCTGATATTTTCTATGTTGTTTTTTATATTTGCTTTGTACAAAACATTTCTTTTCGATTCTACAGATTATCAAAATACAGATATAATAAGTTTTAGTGGCGATACCACTCTAGAAGTTTGATTGCCTAAAGAACAAGACACTATAGAAAGCACTTGAGCGTTGGAAGTTGAAGAAGTTAAAGAAGTTGAAAGAATTGAAGAGGTTGAAGAAGAGATAAAAAATGTTGAGACAGCGAATAGCAATGTACTGCAAGATTTTTATCAAAATATAAATGACAAAAAATATCAAGAATTGAAAAATATGGTAGATAATTATTTGAAATCTTCTAGTGTGTTTAACACTTATTATAATCAGAGATGGCTAAATAATTTTATTACAAATGTAAGTAATGAAAAAATTTATTTGACCAATCTAGAAGAAATAAAAGAAAAATCAAAAGAATGAGTAAAATATTTTGGATACACAATAAAATACAAACTAAAAAATCAAAATGAGATGTTTGAGGAACAACGAGAAGCTGCTATAATAGATAGAAATGATAAAGAATTAATTGGAAGTTTAAGGTGTACAAATACTGGTTGTAGTAAAATGCCTTTTTTCAATCCACAAATACATGGAATACAATAAAAACGTTACAGCGTGCAAACGTTGAAACGTTGAAACGTTTTTACGATTTTACGTTTGTAAATGAAATTTGAAGATATAGTTTTGTGATCAAAAAAAGAAATAGAAAAGTTTAGAAAAGATAATCCAGATGGAATTGTGATAATTTGGTGAGCAACAGCTACTGGTAAGAGTAGATTGTCTGTAGAACTTGCTAAATTTTTTGATGTAGAGATAATTAGTAGTGATAGTAGACAAATATTTAAAAAGATGAATATCGGTACAGACAAAGTATCAAAAGATATTTTGGATAAAATACCTCATCACCAGATAAATATAGTAAATCCAGATGAAAATTATACAGCATGACAGTGGCAAAAAGATGCTAAAAGACAGATAAAAGAAATACAATCAAGATGAAAATTACCAATGATTGTATGATGAACAGGACTCTATATAGATACAATATACAAAAATTTTGATATGCCAGAAATATGACCAGATCCAAAATTTAGAGCTGATATGGAAGAAAAAGAAAAAAAAGAACCATGATATGTGTACAAAGAATTGAAAAAGATAGATCCAGAAGAAGCAGAAAAATTACATCCAAATAGTACCAGATATATCATAAGAGCTTTGGAGATTTTTCATAAATCTGGGAAAACAAAGACAGAAAGTTTTAGAGAACAAGAAGTAGACCAGCCAATATTAATGATCGGTATATGAAGAGATAAAGAAGAGACTAATAAGTTAATAAATAGTAGAATAGGGGAAATGATAGATAACTGATTGATTGAAGAAGTAAAATGACTTCTAGATGAATGATACTCACCTACTTTGCAATCTATTTGAGGAATAGGATACAAAGAAGTGGTTTGATATTTGCAATGAAAATACGATATAGATGAAATGGAAAATTTATTGAATAAAAATACTCAACATCTAGCCAAAAAACAAAGGACTTGGTTTAGAAGATATATTTTTGATTGAGAAAAACATCCTAAAAAGGATGTGTATTATAAGGTTTGGGAATTAGGTTAGTATTTTAAGCTGCTATTTTTTCATTTTGAAAATATTTACTATAGTCCATCTTTGAAACATATAGCTCTGATTTTTTCTTTCAAGCTGATTTCAATCGTTTTCGTGGATCAATAATACTTTTGGTGACACCCTGTGAACCGTTAGACTCAACTACATTTATGGTTCAATCGCTATTGATACTCTCAATTATTGCAATATGATGTATACGATGTTCTTTTCAGTTTTTTGTCAAAGGAGGTATAGATCAAGTAGATCGTCTATATCTTGGATTTATACTATCTCGATAAAGTAGGTCACCTCTTTGCAAATTCATATCTTTCAATCTATTGTAAGATATTTCTTGAGCCTCTTTTTTGTTATTGGCCTCATTTTTATCAAGAACCTTAATTGTATCAAAATCTTGAAAATATTCTCTGGCGGTATTTCTTCATGTAAAACGTCAATTATACATTATTTGTCATCCTGCCTGCTTAATTATATAATCTACCATACCAGAACAATCCAATCATCATTCCTTATCTACATCATCTCATCATCGAACATATTTAATTGGGTTCTCCTCATCTAATTTTAACAAATTATCCAAAGAGGTTGATATTCTTTCTCTGTATGGTCAATCTAAAATCGGATTTTCTTCTAAACTATAAGATTGCGGGATAATTTCTTCGTCACTTACTGAATCAAATGGTAAATCATTTTCAATATTATTTTTTAATTTACTTAGCTCTATTTTCTCTTCTTTTATTATATCCAAAAGTTCCTTAAGTTCAGAAAAGTATCAACAAGTAATACTAAGTTCTGTTTCCAACAATGCTAATCTAACAGATCACTTTAATCATCACAATTGTTCAGTTACATTATCTTTTATATTTTCAGAACTTTCTTTCTGATTTTCATCAGATTCTACCTCTCCTCAAAGATAAAGATCTATGTATTCATTTATCTTTTTTTGTCAGCCAAATGGAGAATCAATTTTTTTATCAATTCACAAAGAACCAAGAAAATTGTTGATTGTTCAAAATAATGAATCTTCTTTTTGTTTTTCTATATATGTATCTATTACTTCTCTTTTTTCTATCATTTTCTACAAGTTATTTATATAACTTAAAAACTTGGATTGATTTGTGTCACTATCTTCTATACTTCAATAGTAATCTTTTACAGTAGATTTTTTTAATATTGTTATATTACTTCACTTCACATTGACTAATTTTCAACTATTTCTTATCTTAAATTCTCATTTCCTGTCTGGATTTTCTTTGAGATAATGTCACTTTATCCAATTGATAATATTTGCAAAACGAAATGCCTCTTGTAAATTATTGAATTTTATATTTAGTCCAGCTATTTTTGCATATCATGTATCTATAGTAAATCACCTAACTTCTTTTTCTTCACCAGTAAATACAGTGATATCTACACTAGTACCTCGACTTTTAAACTTACCAGGGACTTCTGTCTCTGTTACTTTTTCAGAATAAGCTAAAAATTTAGGATCTCATCTCCTACCTGCTCGATCTACTTTTTCTATTGTAGATATTATATTTGCAGTCATATCATCTATTTTCTTATAACCAGACTCTTCTGATTCAGAAACTTTTCTAATAGTCTGATTTTTGGTTTCTAACGAATTTGTGTCTAACTCATCAAGTCATTGATTTAAAGAAGTTATTGAACCTTCTCAAAGGTGGAACCTAATTCTCTCTTCCATTACTTTGGTAGATTTAGTGCTTGGTTCTACATCTACTCGATATCTTTCTCAATGAGTCTGTCAAGTCTCTGGATCTGTATATGGTTCTTGCCAATATCACATCTTACCATCTGTAATTCTTTCGTCTTTAGGATCTACATTACATCAGATTCTTTTAATCTCTCAATTTTCTGTAAATACTATAGTCTCAGATTCAAGTATTGATATGAGAATTTGTTTTGACATCCATGTTCATTTTTTTATCTCATTATCATCTGTAGATTTCAAAAGCTCTTCTACTGTTTTACCGGTTTCTTCATCTTTAGTCTTTTTGATATAATGCAATAAAAAGTATTTTTCATCATCTTCTAATTCTATATTATTGGAAATAAACAACTCGTTATTTGATGGATCAATATCTATAATTTTTGCGTTAGACCAAGCAAATGCACTATTCATATGCCCAATATTTCACATCTTGTCTCATCGAGAAAATTGAGAAACGGTAGCCATGATTCATATATAAGTATCTTCAAAATAATTATAATATTCTTCCCATTTTTCTTCTAAAATTAATTGAGAAGATAGTGGGGTCATATACAACAATGATCATTCTATATCTTTTCGGTCATGCCATTTTTTGGACATCTGTCTCTCTATCTCTACTGGTATATCCAAGTCATCTTTTTGAGAATTGGGAAGAATCTTTTTCCATCCAGACTGCAAAGATCTAAGTTTTTCTAATCTTTGATGTGAAGCAGAAACTCTATCTACTATAGCTTTCTCTTCTGGAGATAAACTTTCACGCAATGGAGATAGCGCTTCATAATCTACATCTATATTTGTTTTATCAAAATTTAGTGATTCGTTGATATGATATCATGTAGATAAGGCTATGATTTGATTGTTTTCGTATTTAAAAAGATAGTTTTCTATATCACCAATTTTTGCCTTTTTGGCTTCTATTACCATATCATATGGAATCTCTAGGTATCACTCTCTTCATTGAGATTGGGTTTTTACAAAATCTACAATCTTCTGCTCATATTTTTCTTTGTTGTCTCTATATCATATCTCTCTTTCTATAATAACTTTGGCTTTTGCTTTAAATTCTGCAATAATTTTTTGATCAGCAGCTTCAATAGCAGAATCCAATCATTCTGCTTTTGGTAAATGATCATGCCATGGAACAGTTGATATATAGTCTGCAAATGACTTTCCTTCTATTATTTTATTATAAACCTCATCAGCAGACATATTTTCTGTATCTATTTGGTTTAAATCAAACTTTAGATCCAATCATTGAGCTATCATTCATACAAGATCTCAAAAAGCAAGATATTGAAATTTTTGTGTCCAGTCAAGATCTTGATTTACTCTCCATCAATTATCATAATAAAGTCATGTAGAGTCCTGATTTCCAGCATTATAAAAATCCATAATATCTTTGGTAGTATTGTCTCCATTGTATCCATGAAATTCTCTAGCCATAGAATATAAGATATTTTGTCATGTACTGTCTGATGCTTGATATGTAGCCTCCAATCTAGGTTGAAACATATCTTTATTTGAAAAATAATTTAATGACTCTTGTTTATCCCAAAGTGGCCTCTTATCCATAGAATCAAAATCTATTAATATTTGTTCTATATATCTTTGATCTATTGTATTTGATTCGTTCTTAATTCATACTCCAAGTGTTTCTTCAATTGGTCTTCAAAGTTTTCGATATTCATAATATTTTCACAAGAAATCTAGATTTGATTCCATAGACTCCTTCTCGGGAGAAATATATGTTCAATTTTCCAAACCACTTTCTATTGAAGACTTCGACAATTCGAATCCAGTTATAATTTCATGCAAATGCACTGGGTTTTCTGTGGATAATTTTTCCAATATATCAAACCTTTCGGGATATTCAGATTTCAATTTTTCTTGATAAGCGACTTTATATCAATCTACATCTAAATCTTTATAATTAGATATATAATCATCTGGATTTTCCTGTTTTAAGTGATAATAAACTTTTGAATCTGCTAAAACTTTTTGCACAAAATTTACTCATTTATTTTGCTGAATCATGTCTTTCATTTCCTTATATTCAGTAGAGTTTGTATCTTTGTTGATATATTGTCTGATATATTCCATCCTTATGGAGATAATATTCTCCATTTCTTCCTTTTGTTTTGTGTAATTTTCAAAACGATCTTCGCTTTCACTTTTTAAATCTGCTTCATATTTTTCCTGACTTTCTCAACTAAAATAATAATACTGTAACTCGCTATATCATCATTCCAAAATTTCTTCTTGGTATATTAGAGCTTCTCGTGCATCCTCCATTGTATTTATCTCAATACCAGATTCTTCTGCATCTTCTGCTAGCTTTTCTTTCATTTTTTCATTCATATCCAAACGATCTGACTCTAATAAATTAACAATAGATTGTTTAATGGTTGTCCTATGCTGCTGAATAAAATCATATCTATTTTGTCAATAAAAAGCTTTTTTGTCATAATGAAGTTCATCCAGCAATACAGATGTAGCAAATGCTATTGCTCAAACTACCAACCCTACAGCAGTACCGATTGGTCATCACATACTTCATCATGCTGCACATGTTCATATAATAATAGCTGCCTCTGCCACCAATGAAGCAACTCATACCATAAGTTGAGCAGTGGCTTGATCACGTTTCACTTCTCATCTAATTTGATTTATTTTTTCTATAGCTTTAGCTTCTTCTAAAGTTTCAAAATATACAAATACATCTATTCACATTGATATTACAGCTATTGCAGAAAGTCATTTTAATCACTTAGCAACCTTGGACAGCTTAGATCCATGTTTTGCCACTTGACTCAATCACTTAATATCAGATGCGGTTTCTGCTATCCTCAACATATCTGCTAAATCATCTGAACATTTCAGGCTTCTTTCAGCAAAAAATTCTTTTATCTCTTTTGAAGATTTTCAGACTATAGTTTTTAAATCCTCTTCTGGCATAGCATCTATTGCATTTAATGTTTTGTTTGATGCCTTAAATTTATTAAAATATTTGTCAGGTATTTTTGCTCAAAGTTTTTGGTATGCTCTAAAAACATCATCTCATATACCATCTGCTCAACTAATAGATTCCTCAAACACCTTTATTGATTTTTTATAAGCATTCTCCATTGATTTATTTATTTTAGGAGATCTGCTTTTTTCTTTCAAGAAATCTACAGCTTTTTGCATAGCATTTTTTGTACGGGCAACATCTACAGATTCTGATGATATCTCTACAGTATTTTTTAATCATGCAGCTTTGTTTAGTCTATTTATAGAACTATAATAGAGTGTTGTACCACCTACTGCAGTTCATCAAGCAACAATAAGTGACGTGCTGTGTTCTTGAGCCCGATTTCCATTTCATCATTCTTCTGTAGAATTTTCCGATTCACTACTCGCATTACCTCAATTATTTTCTGATACATTATTTTCTTTAGGCTCTTCTTCTATTTCTCACACATAATCATCCAACTCATCTAATTTTCAATTTATAACCAATTCTGACAACTCCTCCAATCTACCGGATGTCTCTGCTTGTATTATTTTTTCTTGTTTTTCCTTGAGAAAATCGAATGTCTTGTTTGTGAGTTTTTCAAAAAGTTTTTTATTCATAATCTTAGCGCCAAGTATCTTACGCCAAAATCATAATTCTTCTATATCTCATAAACTATCAACATCAATTTTATCTTTTGATTTTAGGATCTCCTTCATCTTATCAGCAATTGGAAAAATCATAGCTTTTTCCAGAAAATTCAATTCCTTTTTGAAATCTTGTATGTATCTTTCTGCTATATCTCACTTGTATTTTTCTATGTTTACCATCCTACTATATCTTTATTAAAATAATTTCATAACCCTTCAAAGTCATTTTAACAAATCTGCTACTTCATCCAAATATTTTCATCATCTTTTAAACACTTCAAAAGCATCATCGAAATGCTTAACTACAACATCAATATTAGCATAGTTTTTAAATACTTGCTTATTATTTTTAAGTATTCATTTAAAGTCTTCATAATTTCATTCTGATAATGCTTTTTTTAATGAATTTCATCGCTTTTCATTTTTTAACCAATCGCCAACATCTGGGAAATGTTGTGCTCTGATTTTATTGTCTGATAACTTGATAAATGTTTCTAGGTCTGCATTTGTAAGATTTTTACCTTTTTTTAATTCAGTTAATCTTGCTATTTTATCTTGTCTTCAAACAATTTTTATATTATTTTCAAGAATTCATATCTCCTTATTTATGATGTTATTAAAATTAATTTTTAAATGAGCATCTAAGTGCTCGACATTGCTTACACTTTGTACCAACTTTTTGTTTTTTCACAATGTAGACACTAGATTGTCTATGTTTTTAGTTCATTTTACAAATTTGTCAAAACTTCAAGCTTTCTTAAGAGACCTAATTTCATCAAAACTAAACCTCCTTAATCTCTTTAATTCACCTGGGCTTAAGCTATTAATTTTTTTGATAAAATCTTGATTTTTACAAAGATCGTCAACCAATTTGATATCATCTGCATTTTTTATCCTAGATAAACTTTTATTAAAATATTTAGAAGATTGTGATCACTCTTTTAGTTCACTCAAACTTAGATCTAATTTTTTTAATTCAGCAATATTATTTTTGGCAAATACTCAATCTATATTGTGTATTCTAGGATCAAGTCTTGAATTTCTAATCTTAGTAGTTTCAGTAAATTTTCATGCAAATTTTCTGTTTCTTTTATAAAATTTTGCGAAAAGTTCTCAATTGTCATTTTTTACAACTTTTTTACACAATTCTACAAAATTATCTCAACTATTTCAATTTACTATAGGCTTTAATCCAGGAATCTTCTTGGCTGCACGTACTGCATCTGTTGGCGATATTTTTCAATTAGCTATACTTTTTTTCAACAAGTTGGTGGCTCGTCTTTCATTTCAATCATTAGCTAAATTTATAATCCTATTTCTGATAGCCCAAGAATTACCTGACATTCTCATACCAAATTTGGTCAAAGATAATGGGAACAATCAAACCTTTGTGAGGGCTTTTCATGGTATAGTCAATATATTTTTACCAGTTATTCTTCATATCAATACTAAAGCACCACCTGTCACAGTACATCACAAAAAGAAATTTATAAGTCCACTGGCTGTAAACTTTAATCAAAAAATATCTTTTATAGATGAGAAGAATTTTTTATAAAATGCTCAAATAGTATTTATTACATTTGCCATATGATCAGCAAAATCTTTGTTTTCTCTAGCTTCTTGCATAGCATATACTGCTAAGTGCAGTTCTTTTTTCATTGCTAAATATTTTCAGGTAAGGTCTTTTAATTTCTGTACATTTTCTTTGCTAGGATTGGTCAATATTTCAGCTTTTAGTTGACTAATGGATGCTTTTGTGGCATCAAAAGATTCATTCATACCACTCTGCTCAAGTATGTTTTGGATATCTTGCTGTTCTAAATCAAAAGCCTCAAAAAGATAATCAAATGTATTATACATCCAAGATCATTCTTGCTTATCTCACATATCTTCTACTATATTGTCACATATTTTTCACAGTCAATTTTTTGTATTTGTATCTATTGTTTCTCAATTTATAAGTTTAGCTTCTGCATCAAACAGAGCGTTTGACTCCAATCCCCCAAGTATATCTTCTGATTCTTGATCCAAATCATCTATTATAGTTTGTAGTTCAAAAGTTATATTTGAATCTAAAAGTCATTTAGATTCTAAAATCTTAGAAGCTCACAATATTTTAGATTTCAAGAATGTTCAATATAGAGTTCATTCTAAGTTTTCTTTTACCCAACTCTTATCATTTATAGCTTCTAAAAGAATTTCTTGTTGGTCTTCTAGATTAGAAGGTCGATTTTCTCAATTATATCATTGAGATATAATAATTGGCTTTGCATATTGCATTGCTAATGCGTTCTTTTTATCTGCAGTGTATGTAAGTATTTTAGAATACTGTCTAAAGAATATATCCAGCTGAGCTTCATGGAGTTTAGCATTTTCTCATATTTTATCAAAATATTTGCTCATTTTTTCTTCAGCACTATCAGATGAAATTATGCCAAAAGATGAAAAACTAGCAAATGTAGAAAGAAATGGTACTAATGCTCTATTGAACCAATCAGCTCAAAATGATCTTATGTTAGCTTTATATCATTCTATATTTTTTTGTCTCATATATTTACGTACTCATCATGCAGATATCATTTCATCTACATTACTATAATAGTTGTCTAAACAAAATGGTACCATACCTTTAGCTTCAACGTGCTCATATCATTCTCTTCTTTCTAGTTCTTCTCAGATAGATCATAATTCATTTCAAGATTCAAAACCAAATGTCTCTTTTTCGGTTTTCCATGCATTATCATAAAACTTATTTACTTCAGTACCCATTTGTTCATATTGTTTATAATCTTCTGGATTTTCTTTCATAAAATCAAGATATGTATCATATTGTTCTTGAGTCTCATCTAGTGGTTCTCATTTTTTTAATTTATCCAAAAGCCACTTGATACCAAAAAATCAAGCAACTCATATTCACGTCCACTTCAATACTTTTCATATTCATCTATTTCGAAATCATTTTTTATTATCTCATCCTCACTCCTTTCTTTCTCTCCTCTTTTTGATCCATCTTCTGATAAGAAGACCTACTCAAAGAGTACCAGCTCATATTAAAACAGTTTTTTTGTTTCTTTGCCATCGATTTGGTTTATCATTTTCAGATGGAACTATTTCAGGTTCTCCTTCTCCATTTTCTACTACCTCCTCTTGTAAGTCAGCTAGTTCTTTTTGAAATTTAGTTTCAAAATTTGAATTTAAAGTTTCATACTCTGATTCTAAATCATCAATCGCTTTGATTACTTCTTGATCTTGTGTAACATCTCTTAAAGAATCTAAGTCTGATTTGATCTGAGAAAGTGTAGATTCAAGCTCTCTTGCTTTTTCTACTTTCTGCTCAGGAGTAAGTTCATTAGATTTTTCAATCTGTGTCTGAGTCTCCTCTACCTTAGATCTAATTTGCTCAATTGTCATTGGCATTTGAATTTTGTAATATCTTTAAATTTTTTTACCGATTGTTTTATAAATTTAAAATTTAATAAATTAAATTTTCTTATAAAATCACCGGTATTGATTCGAAGTTATTCAATATATTGAATTAGCTTCTTATCATACCTTGTTTTAATTGTACTTATAGGGCTTTTTTAATACAAAAAATGGTACTTTTTGAAGCAAGTACCATTTGACATATTTATGTATTGGTATTTAATCAATTAATTCAGATAGGGTCTGGAAAAAACTATCGATATCTGACTTATTGTTGTAAATATAAGCACTCATTCTACATGTTCATGGGATATTAATATCTTTGTGCAGTGGATAAGCGCAGTGACCACCGCAACGAATGGCTATATTTTTGGAAGCAAAAAACTCTCAAACATTGTTAAAATTGGAATGATTTGGTATAAAAAATGAAAACACTGCTACCCTATCGTTGGTTTTTGGTCATATAAGCTGAACTTTATCTGATAATGCTGCAAATTTTGGAAGTATGTAACTTGCTAATTCTTGTTCGTGTTTTCGTACAGCATCAATTCATCAGATAGATTTGATGTATTCTAGCGCTTTTAGTAGGCTAACAGCTCATATAATATTTGGAGTCCCAGCTTCAAATTTTTCCAATGTATTTGGTGTAGTAAATCCATCTTGATCTACATCTTGTATTGCACCACCACCAGAAATCATAGGTTGAAGTGTCTTAATATATTCTTTTTTGAGATAAGTCACTCATATTCCAGTTTCTGCCATAACTTTGTGTCCTGTAAATATGAAGCAATCACATCAGATATCTTGAACATCTATCTGAAAATTTGGGAAAGATTGAGATCCATCTATCATAAAAAATGTATTATCTCTGAGATAAGATTTAATTTTTTTGACGTCATATATTTTACCAGTTACGTTTGAGACATGTCATATAGAAACTACTTTTACTGTGTCATCATATTTTGTTTGGAGGTCGTCTCGATCAATTTCATAATTATCATCTATATTGATAAATCTTATATTAAATCAAAATCTTTGAGACAATATCTGTCGTGGAATTATATTGGCATGATGCTCTCGTATACCAAGCAAAACCGTGTCTCACTTTTTTAAAATATCTGAATTAACTAAAGATTGAGCAATCAAATTGACACAATAAGTGGAATTGTAACTATAAATAATTTCAGATGCTTTACAGTTTAAAAATTCTGCTACGATAGATTTAGATTGCAAATATAGCTCTTCTGATCTTTCTGATAGTTCGTAGTCTCATCTATGTATATTGGCGTAATTATTTGCTATAAAATCAGAAACTCCATCAATCACAGATTGTGGTTTTTGAGTGCTAGCAGCGTTGTCTAGATATATTAGATCTGGATTGTTTTTAAAGATTGGGAGCGTTTCTTTAATGTCCATTTTGTAGCTAAGATAGTAAAACAAGTTATCTTACAATAATTTTGTCGTCTTCTAGTGATCAAAGATCTATAATTTTTATTTTACCAAAATCTTGATAATATTTTTTCAACAGACTATAATTCTGTATTTGTCATGTAAGTGAATTTTGATTGTTGAGGTAGACTCTTTTTTGGTCTGTGATAAACACAACCGTCATAGATGATCATGGTAAATAAACCAATCTATAGTATCAAGGGAATCATTGAGATATGACTTCCATATCTTGGATAAATTTGGTTTCAGGTATTTCAAAAAACAATCCATCTAATGAGTCTATACCACTCACATACTGTGGTAATTCTACGAAAAACATATTTTTTCAAATTTTATTGCCAGAAAAGATCTCAAAATTATAATCTCAAAAAACTCAGAATTTTCTCTCTCACAACTGTACCACAATATCTGGTTCATAAAAATCCAATTGAACTGATGCTGTATACTTTTGCGGCTGTATAATATGTACATCCTCTACTATTGGAAACTCACTTTTGATAGATCTCTCTATATCTAATTTTTTGAGCTTAGCTACTACAAAAAAATTTTCATATTTGATAAGCTCTGATATTTTTTTGTATAGATATGGATTGTCATACATGTCTACGCTATATTTGCTGTATGTAATCTGTTCTATATAGTTTTCCGCCTTGAATATTGTATTTTTGATAATAAAAAATAATCAATAAACAAAAATAATTACAACAAAAAAAACCCAAAGCCATTTGACAGAAAAATTTAATTTAGGATATATTAATTTTGTCTTTCTTATGCTTTTTTTGATTCTATTTCTCTTTTTTATTTTATGTTTTTTGGGTTTTACAAGTAGAATCATAATATTTTGATAGATATTTTAGCTTAAAATAAGATAATAATAAAGTACAAAAGTAGCCACAAATCATATAATAATTCATCACAAAACTTCTATTGGTGTATGTCAAATCCTCTCCTTTAGGGGTAATCATTTTTCCTGTTTTGTAAGCACACTCTTGAGGTCTAATCTAATCTCATTGATATATTTTGCTTGTCTACCAGATTCAAATCTTACATTCATAGCATCATATGCAAAAAGCAAGGCAAATCAGCAAGAAAGCGCAAACAGCATGCTATCAAATCCAAACTCCATCCATACCATAGTAGTAATACTTGTCGCTATACCAGCATGAAAACTTGGAAATCATCCTGCAGAAAAAATATTCCAGAGACAAAACTTTTTTTGTTTGATGGAATCAATTATAATTTTGGTAAATTGTATAATAAATCAAACAATCACCAAAATAAACAAAGGATTCATTTCTATTCCCTTTTGGAAATATTGCTGAATACTTTGATAAATAAATTGAAACATGTCCTTTTTGTTTAAGGATAAATACTGTAATTATTGTGTATTGAAAAGTTGCTTACTTTCAAGTTGAACTGACTTTCTAGTGCCTCCCTTTTCAAGGGAGGGGGACCCCCGCAATACTGCGGGGGTGGTGGGTTTTAAAACCCCTACTCCCCGCCTGCCGGACAGGCAGGCTTCGGAGCCTCTTCCCCTTAAAAAGGGGACAACTAACATATTTAAAAAACTTGCTTTGAAACAAAAAAATCATATAAAAATTTTAAATCCACCCCTCAATCCCCTCCTTTGAAAAAGAAGGGGAAATTTTGGGGGTAAACTCTCCCCTCTTTGCTCAAAGAGTGCCTGCCTATCGGTCAGACAGGGTTGGAGGTGATTTAATTTTTAAGTATTAGAAAATGAAAAAAATAAAACTTAGTTTATTGGGAATTGGTTTACTGGGAATTGGTTTACTGGGAATTTGAACAACAGACGCATGATATGATGCAAATACCAAAATCAAAAATAGAATTGATGGTGTGATGAGTGTAGTAGAGAGAGATCGAGGACAATATAGTACAATAACACAGATAAATAAATATCAAAAAATAATAGATTCATTTGGCAAAATAAAATTGACTGGAGAGTGAAAAGATATGATATGATATCTTTTGTATTTGTTTGAAGAAAAAGTAGAAGAACTGGAAGAAGAAATAGTAACACAAGATGAGTTGATAAAAAATGTAAATTGGGATAGAGTTGAAAAAGCTTGGCTAGAATGGCACAATGCAGAGAGAAGAGGTTTATGATTGGACGAGTATAGTATAAGTGAAAGTTTAAATTTTTCATCTCTAGAGTGGGCTCAAAAATTGGCAAAACAAAACTACTCTACTCATGAAAGAAAAACTAGCGACAATGGCTATAATTATTATAGTATATTAAATTGGTTTAACTGATTGTGAATAGATTTTGATTATAATGGTACTGCATTTAGTGAAAATATAGCTTATCAATATTACAATTGTAAAAAATCTGACTGTACACAGAATATGATAAATGCTCTGAAAAAATGATTTGATTTTTGGATGAGTGAGAAATGGGAAACTGAATATTCGAAGAGAGCTCATTACAGAGCTATTATTCATCCATATTTTGATGAGATTTGAGTTGGAGTTGCATTAGTTGGAAAGAGATATTGGGTAGTGAGTCATTATGGGATCAATGTAGAGTAGTTTATTGATATAAAATAAAAAAATATGAAAATAATAAAAGCTAGCGAATGAGTTGAAAGAAAAATCTCTGACTCATATTCAGTATTAAATTTACTTACTGTGAATGAATGTAAAAATATTAGTGTAGCTGTTTGTAATGCAAACGATATAAATAAAACCACTCAAACTAGTAGTGATAGAATTTATTATATCCTAGAATGAGAATTTGTAGGAAACAATGAATTGGTCGCAAAAAAATGAGATTTGATTTTTATACCTGGAGATACTAAATATACTTTTAGGTGAAATTTTAAGGCTATTTTAATAAATTCTCCGGCTTTTAAACCAGAAAATGAAATTAATCATTAATACTCTACATTTCACATGGTTTCTTTCCATTCATCAAATACTTTTTTGGCTTCTAGGTACATAAATTGTACTTCTGGGATTTTTCTTTGGTCGATTGGTTTTGAAAATTCTTGGTAGAAATTCCCGTCGTCGAAACCTATTTCATCGGCGTCTTTTTGTGTATTAGCATAATAGATTTTTTTGATTCTAGCTCGAAATATTGCTCACAGACACATTGGACATGGTTCACATGAAGTATAAATATCACATCCATTTAAATCAAATGTGTTTAGGTTTTTACAAGCATCACGGATAGCTTGTATTTCAGCATGTGCTGTAGGATCATTGTGTTTGATCACATGATTAAATCATTTTCCTACTACTTCTCCATTTTTTACTACTACTGCTCCAAAAGGTCATCCAAATTGTTTTTCTATGTTTTCTTTTGAAAGTTTGATTGCTTCTTGCATAAATTCTTTTTGCATTTTTGTATCATTAATTATTAAATTGTTTGTCTCCCTTTGTAAAGGGAGCTGATCTCCACGCAGGACTGCGTGGTAGTGGGATTTATAAATCCTCCTGTGCTTCACACCTCCCCTCCTTTGCAAAAGGAGGACACTTTATTATTTCTTCAATTTTGTTTTCTAAATCTCTAATAACTGACTCTAAGTTATACAAAACATCTTCATTTGTGTATCTAATAATTCTTATTCACTTACTATTAATATACTTTGTTCTAATTTCATCCTCTTCTCATTTCCAATCATGACTTTTATCATCTATTTCTATTCATAATCTAAGCTTATGACAATAAAAATCCAATATATAATTTCATATCTGTTTTTGTCTTAAAAATCTATATCAAGTCTGATTTTTTCTTAAGACTAAATTCCAAATCTTTCATTCTGCCTCAGTCATATTATACTGATTTCTATTTTGCTGTGCATATTTTTTATTTTTGGAGTTATAGTATATTATCATATATTTTTGTTTTTATAAATCCTCCACCCCCGCAATACTGCGGGGGTTCTCCTCCTTTACAAAGGAGGACAAAACTATTTCTCTTGATTTTTCCAACTCTGGAATTCTGTTCGTTTCTCGTTCAATGCTTTTCTGGTAGAAGGTCACATCCATCCTCTAGCAGGATTAGAATAATCATTTGCTGATAAGATACCAGCCGCTATTTGAAAATCGTAAACTGCATTTATTGTCGATCAATCGTATGTGCTATTTAAATCTCCATGATAAAATCAGTAATGACGAAGCATATCTTGCAAATCTGATATTTTAGAATATGTTGTTCATTTTTTATATGCTATATTGAAATAATTGGTAGTTGATAATGATGAATTGATGATTTCTAGATTTTGTCTGTTTCAATTATAATTGGCAGCATAAGAAATTAGGTCTTCAAAAGTAGTAGTTTGACTAAAATCTGGCAACAATCATCTAGCTTTGGCTTCTAGTTTCATATAATATCTTGTACGCTTTCCAAACACTCCACAATATTTTTTGGTGGTAATTCACCTTTTGATCTGATAATTACACAAAGCCCTCTTGGTCTGAGGTCAGAAATATCAAGTTTTCTTGTCCATATAACCAAATTTCATCAAGTACTCTTGTAATTTGTAAACCCAGACATCTGTCCTCTCTGGCCAAATTTCTTGTATAAAGAGTGCTGAATCAAAAAAATATTTGAGTATTGGTATTGTATCAAAATCCAATCAAACCTTTGGGTTGGCTCATAGATCTTTGAGATCTTGTTTGGTGCAATAATATCATGTGACGGTTCTTTTTCCAAAAGTTAGTGCTCTAACGAGTCATTCTTCGCCTTTTCACATCCAGATATCTATACGATCGTGAGCATCTCATCTCTCTCATGCATGAACTATCGCTCCTCCTCTATCTGCAATTTCTCCAACTCAAAGTGATGGAAAATATATTTTTCACCCAAAATCATAAGTACTAGGTGCTGCCAACATTCAGTTAAAAACTGCTTTTCAATTGGCTCCGTGAGTTCAATTTCAATTTAATATTTTCTCCTCCTCTACTGAGGGTTTGTAGTAAAAAGTTTGATTATCTTCTGGTGAATAATATGCAGTTACTACAAAAGTCTGCTTTTGACAGTCAGTAGTAAAGTCAAATCAGTATGTACTAGAAAACAGTCATAATAATAATGTTGAGAATAATAATATTTTGGAATAATTCATATGGAGATATTATATAAATCATTGGATACTATAAAAAGATCTGTAAGCAAATCAATTATTTTTTAAACTTGAAAAAGAAAAAACTTTTGATAGTATTATTTTGTTTATTGTATTTGTATAAAATATGTTTGGAAAAAGATTTAATAGATGGCTTATAAATTTCTTGATGGCAGGATCTTTTTTCAATGAAGTAGAAAAAAATATTAAACAGGAAAATGTGGAATGAGGTATATTTGAGACCAAGACAGATTATGTAAATAAGGTGGCTAAGTTTTTGGAGGATGGAGTAAAAGAGATGAAAAAAGATATAAAGAAATTTTAAAATCAAAAAATAAATCACCCCTTTTAATTCCCCTCTTTGAAAAAGAGGGGAAAATAAAAATTGGAAAATAAAGGCCCCTCTTTTTCAAAGAGGTCCTGCCTATCGATCAGACAGGGTTGGGGTGATTAAGAAATAAATTTATTCAAATAAAATAAAAAATGATTGTAATCCATAGTATTATATTGCTTTTGACTTTCTATCTATTGGCAATAATTTGTGATAGATACTTTGTAGAAGCTTTGGATAGAATATCAAAAAGATTGAAGTTGTCATCAGAGGTGACTTGAGCAACTTTTATGGCTATTGGAAGTAGTGCTCCAGAATTATTTACTTCAATATTTGCTATCTTTGCTATATTTGGTGGATGATGATGAAATGAAAGTCTATGAGCTGGTACAATAGTTGGATCAGCAATATTCAATATATTGGCAATCATATGAGCCTCTATCATAGCTATGAAAAAAGTGAAAAAACTGGCTTGGCAACCAATCATACGTGATTTGATATTTTATTCTCTAGCGATTGTTTTGTTGTTGATCACTTTTTGGGATGGGCAGATCACTTTTGTAGAGACTTGAATATTTGTAGTGTCATACATAGTATACATATTTATTGTAAAAAATTGGTCTAAGTGGCTGAATTACGAAATCAAAGATGATCCGGTAAAAGATGTAGAAGAAGATGTACAAAAAAATCCTATCACCAGATTTACATCAAAAATCTTGGATATAATCATACCAAATGTAAATATATCAAAAAATAGTTTTTGGCGAACATTTGTGGTAAGTATAGTACTGATAGCAGCACTCTCACACTTTATGGTAGAGTCTGCTGTACATGTAGCAGAGATACTTAGCATACCAAAAGCTATTATATGACTTACAATACTGGCTGCTGGTACTTCCATACCAGATTTAATATCTTCTATCATAGTAGCAAAAAGATGAAAATGAGATATGGCAATAAGCAATGCTGTATGATCAAATATATTTGATATATTGTTTGGACTAGGATTTGTGTATTTTGTGTATATGCTAGTCTATGGCACTTCTAGTACAATAATCGTAGATACTCACAATCTAAATAGTAGTATAATACTGCTCTTTGCTACTGTGATAACAATATTGTCGGTACTAATCCTGAGAAGATGGAAAACTGGAAAATTTATATGATATATGTTGATAGTAATATATTGTGTTTATCTAATTTTCAATATCTTGAAAGCTTGTGGAGTTTTTTAGAGAAATTATAACAAAAAAAATATTGATTTTTTATTTTATAGAGTTTATTTAATCAAATATTTAACCTCTAATTTACCTTCTTCAAAATCTTTTTGATATTCCTTTGGCATAGATTTAATGATGGCTCACAAATACTTGTTATCTCGAGAATCTAGTCGTTTCTTATAATAATTTCAACCCGACATTCATTTAGAAACGAAAAAACTATCATTGTCTGACATATAAGCTATAGTTTTAGTTTCTCAATAACCATCCTCATAATTATGAATCTTTATTGTAGATATAAATTCTTTTCAATATTTTTCTAAATTGTCTGTTACAATAAATGAATCTCATTGCTCAACAAGAAATAATGGCTGTTCTGGATATTTTTTTTTGTTGTTAGAATGATCTATATCTCGTAAAAAGTCACTAAATCCATCACAATATTCTTTGGAGTTTTTTTCTATTTCTTGTTTATATTTTGAATATAATTCCTGAAATACAAAACTATTAACTTCTAAATTGTCTATAAAATATTTGTATGCATCTTTTTTTGTATAATTATGCTTGTTATCTTTTATTAACATATTAAAAAACTGTCTAATATCTGAATACTTGCAGACTGAAAATAATTCATGTTTTTTTCAAAATCACTCTAAATAATCACAAAATGCTGATAAATCTAATTCATCATCATCGATTTTAGATTGAATCTCATCAGAAGCTTTTTGTGTTATTTGATCATATTTAGATTTATGATCTTGTGCTATTTGTTCTACAGTAATATTGAATTCATCACATAGTTTGTCTAATATCTTTCGATTTCTGGAATTAGAAAATATATCTCATAAAATTGATGGGAAGTCATTAGCATTGTAATGTATAGTTTGTTTGTCTTCAATATAATTCGCTATGTTATCTTCTTTTAAAATATGTGATCATGATGCAAGTTCTAGACTCTTTATATAATCTAAATCTTCTTTATTAAGTAAAGATATAATATCTTTTGTAACTTCACTATGACTTGTATTATGACTATTTATATGATAACTTTTAATAAATCAATGATTGTCTCTCCCTATTTTATGTAAAAGATAAACATCTAATATTGCTTTTGATAGTTCCTCGTCTGTAATATTAAATCATTGAGCTATCTTTTCCACATCTTCAATTGTATATATTTGTTTTAATACTTGCTCTTGATTTTCTACAAGATCAATTCATTTCTTTTTTCGAACATCATTTAAACTCATGCCATTTGGGTGCCAAATTAATTTACCAATCAATCATGATTGTATAGACTGTAGGGCTAAAGTTTTTTGTAAATCTTGTGATAAATCAAACAATACACTTAAAGATAGATAATACTGGCAAACATATGCAGCTGAAGATTCTACATTTACAACCGAAGATACATATTCCTGAATCTCTTTTTTTTCAGCATCATCTTGTGTGGAATTATAAGATAACAATAAATTATTTAGATTTTCTTTTTTGTTACTGCTAAATTCCCAACGTAAATTATTTCTTAATTCTGTTTCATCTCTTTCTCAAATATTGAACTGATCTCATGCAAATAGATCTGAATTAATATAAAAAAAATCATATGCTGACCTAACAATCTGTTGCAATGAATCTCATTTAAATTCTGTAATTTTTCTTCAAACAGTTATGTTTTTTCTTTCATCTCAATATTTAAAAGAATTTTCTCAGACTATATATTGTAAAGAATATTGCTTGTTTGATTTATCATATTGTAAATGTCACACTAACTGGATCATATTTTTTTTATCTCAATCATATTTAGGGATATAATTTATATATTTTGGTAAAAATCTAAAGACCTCTCATTCAGAAATATCTTGTTCTAAATCTACTCACAAAACTTTTGCTGTTAGATCAAAATCCATAGATGCCATTGCTTTTGATTTTAGTGAATCAGATGGATATTGATCCATATATTTAGTCATATTGAGTAAATGTTGGTAATATTTATTTTTATAGTTTTTATAAGCACAAAAAGCCTGTTGCATACAGGCATCCCATAAATTTCATTTTGAACATTCTGTGAGATAAACTCATTCTGTACTATCCTGAATGGCAACAGTATATTCTCAATCTTCTTCTTTTCTAAAGACTGGTTTAAAATATTCACTATAATTTCCGCTACCCAATCATAACATTGATACTTGTGCATCATATCAGGTACTATCGTATGATGGCAATAGTATTTTAGCATCAGCTATTGTAAAATTGTTTGGATCAATGCCAAAAAGTTCACATAAATCTTTCATTAAATCTTCAAAATCTTCTAATGATTCTATATTTTTAAAAAATCTATTTTTAAATTCTTTTTCAAGTCAATCCTTATGTCGTTGATGTAAAGCTAATTGAAGTTCATAATCTTTTCAAACTTTAGGCAGTCCTCTTCCATCAAGTATATTTCAATCAAAATCAGTACGTTTTTGAATATTTGATTCATTTATTAAATCTGGTTGATCAACGGAAATTTTATTATTCATCTAATTTTATGAAAAAATAAACTATATTAAATATTTTATAATTATTTATATAATAAAGTCAATAATTATTTAAATTAATTCTCTCCTAATGCTCTTATCTAATCAAACAAGTATTTCATAAATAATTCTGTCTGATTTTTTTTGTAATTCTGAAATTGAATTTTTTCACTCTAATCAAATGATTTCTATGTCATCTCATACTGATATGTCTTGATTTCACTCAATAGTGCAGAGATTCATACATATTGTACCAATCTGTGGTAAAAAAGTATTTTTGTGCTTGAAAAATATCTCATTGCTAGCAGATCTTGGTAGTCACTCAGCATAACCAAAAGGTACTATAGCTACAGTATCTCATTTGTCAGATTTTCGAGTATGGTTGTAACTTACTCACTCCTCTGCTCAGATGGTGTGTGAGGTGATTATCTTGGATTGAATTGATAGACAAGGTTTTAATTTTTGAGTCATCTTGAAGTATAGATCATCTTCTGACAAAGGAGAATAACCATATAGAGAAAGTCATGGTCTGTATGCATTGAAAAAATTGTCATCTATCTTGAATATTCCAGCACTATTTCAGATATGTCTTCGTATTGGATTGTGTCCATAATCGATGATGGTGTGATACATTTTTTTGAAAAGATTTATCTGCTTTTGGATTCAATCGTTTTCTTTTTGATCTGCACTATGGAGATGAGACATTACTCATTCTATATGTATCTTGGGATGGTTTTGTAAAAATTCGAGTACATTGATAAGTTCGTTTTGATCTATTCACTCTCTGTGCATACCAGTATCTAGGAATAGGTGAATTTTGATCTTTTTATGTCTTTTGGCCAAATAACTGATGGTTTCAATATTGTAAACGCAAAAAGTAGTCCTAGATAGGTCAAATTTTTTGTAATTTTTGGAAATGGTCTCTCCAAGTATTAGTATTGGTTTTTTTGTGTTTGATTTTACTATCTGATATTCTGGGAAACTATCTACAGCTATATAGGGTACATCGGTTTTGTTGAGTATCTTTGAGACTTGGGCTATGCCATGTCAGTAGGCATTGGATTTCAAAACTGGAAAAATTGCAGCATCTCTATGTAGATTTTGTAGATAATCTAGATTGTGAAGTAGATTTTTTTTGTGAACAAATATTTTGTTCATTGGTTCTACTTTTGGGTTGAATAATTTTTTGAATATCTTTTTCATAAAAATATATTAAGTTTTAAATTGTCATCCTAAATAAATTTTCTTTGTCATCCTAGAGCGTAGCGAAGGATATGAAAAATTTTATACCCTTCGACTAAGCTCAGGGTGACACAATCAACTAATATAGTTTATATTTATATATTATCTACTTGCAAGATTTTCAGTATGTAGCACCAAAAATAAAAAAGTGCTATTTTCTCTTGAAATGTTGATTTTATTTTTTATAAGATATGTGTATTTGCGTTTGCAAATATATGAGAAAATATTAGAAATAAATTACTTTACAACAAAAACATACAACAAAGAAATGAGGAAAAATATCAAATTATTCAATCCATATGCAATATCTAGCCTAAAATATGCAAATAGGCTTTCTATACACAAAAATCAAAGAGTAATAAGCGGTGACAATTTGTTTTGGGGTATATACCAATATATCAGAAATCACCAGCATTTTGATCTTTTTTGCAATGTGACATGACTACAAAATACTGAAAAATTGGACAAGTATTATCAAGAAAAAGTAGGACTAAAACTAGATAATCTAGAAGTCTTAGATACAGAAAGTGAGTTAAAATTAAACAAAAATTTGAGCAGGAAAATAGAAGAAATATTGGAAGATGGACTACATCAATTAGACTTTATTGTCCTATTTTATATATCATTTTTTGATTTGTCTATCCAATTTGAAGACTATCTAGAAAGTGAAAATATAAATATAGATATAGATAAGGTAATGGACAACTGTGAAAACTTATTGTCCAATCCCGTAATCATAAAGTCTGGCTTATTTGCATTTTTAGAATTATTGGATAAACTTTTTGAGAAGTTAAATTTAGATTCAAAAAATGTAAAAATCATGGATATACAAAACATCAACAATTTACACAGCATCAATGGCATATTAGATTCCTTGGATGGAGAAATTGTAGAAAAATGAAGTGACAGCGAAAGTGAAGTATGAGAAGAAATCAAATCTGGGAAAAAAGAAGAAAAAAAGATGACAATAGATTATTTTGGTACAGATTTGACCAAAGAGACAAAAGATGGGTTTATGGACCCAATAATTGGTAGAGACAATGAAATAGATCAAGTGATCTATACGCTTTTGAGAAAAAATAAAAACAATCCTCTGCTAATATGAGAAGCATGAGTAGGTAAAACTGCTATAGTAGAATGATTGGCTCAAAAAATAGTGGTATGAGATGTGCCAGAAAAATTGAAAAATAAAAAACTTTATTTGTTGGATATGGGAACACTTTTGGCTTGAACAAAATATAGAGGTGAATTTGAAGCTAGGATGAAATCTATACTGGAAGAAGCCATGGATCCTACAAATAATATTATATTGTTTATAGATGAGTTGCATACAATCATATGAGCTGGTGGTCAAGACAACAATGATGCAGCTCAAATGTTGAAACCGCTACTGGCTAGAGGAAAAATTAAATTGATATGAGCAACAACTTATGATGAATACCAAAAACATATAGAAAAAGATGCAGCGCTAAAAAGAAGATTTCAAGAAGTAATAGTAAATGAACCAGATGATAATGTCGCACATCAAATCATGGAATGATTGAAAAAAACATACCAAGATTTTCATGGTGTACAAATATCTAGCGAAGCTATAGAAGCTAGTATAAAATTGACAAAAAGATATGTACTAAACAAACATCTACCAGATAAAGCTCTGGATATCATAGATGAAGCTTGTGCTAGAAAATCTACAATACAAAAAAAACTAGAAAATGACGATGGTTATAAAAAAATAGAAAAAGATATAGATAAAATCAAAAAGAAAATTGATAAAGCTATAGAAGATCAAGATTATTTTGAAGCGGCAGAATTGAAAGAAAAAGAAGAAGAAATGAAAAATAGCTTATTGAAAATTAGGACAAGAAAAAATGTGCCAACACATCTTAGACCTACTATAAGCAAAGAAGATATATGAAATGTACTTGCAGATAAAACTTGAATACCTGCAAACGTAGTAAATCAATCTGAATTGGAAAAATTAAAAACACTAGATCAGGAGCTAAAAGATCATGTATTTGGACAAGAAGATGCTGTACATGCTGTAGTAAAGACTCTTACTAGAAATAGATTGTCTGTAATAGAAAAAAATAAACCAATATGATCATTTTTGTTTTTGTGACCTAGTGGAGTTGGTAAAACTTATTTGGCAAAAATGATTGCCAAAAACTATTTTGGAGACGAAAAAGCTGTGGTAAGATTGGATATGTCAGAATTTATGGAAAAATTTTCTGTAAGTAAATTGATTGGTAGTCCTGCTGGTTATGTGGGTTACGATGAATGAGGACAATTGACAGAATCTATCAGGAGAAAACCTTATAGCGTATTGCTTTTGGATGAAATCGAAAAAGCATCAAGCGATGTGTTAAATATATTGTTGCAAATATTGGATGAATGAAGGTTAAAAGATAGCAAAGGTAGATGGATTGATTTCAAAAGTACTATAATAGTGATGACTTCAAATCTTGGTAGTGAAGAATTTAGTAAGAAAAAATGAACAATAGGATTTGATCCAGACAAGAACAAAGATAGCGATATAAACGCAAAGAATTTTGAAAAAATTGAATCTAGAATATTTGAAGAGTTGAAAGACTTTATGACTCCAGAATTGTTGAATAGAATAGATCATAAGATAGTATTTAAGCCATTGGCCAAATCTATATTGACTGGAATATTCAAAAAAGATCTAAAAGAATTTATGGAAACTTGGAAAGTGAACAAAGATGTGAAAATGCCAAAATTTGATGATAAAAAAATTAAAAAAATC
This sequence comes from Candidatus Absconditabacterales bacterium, assembly GCA_035446765.1. Taxonomy (GTDB): domain Bacteria; phylum Patescibacteriota; class Gracilibacteria; order Absconditabacterales; family Absconditicoccaceae; genus JALOAF01. The sequence continues at coordinate 12,358 of DAOTFU010000007.1, read as the reverse complement.
ATTGATGAAATTTACGATCCTCAATATGGTGCTAGACCAATATCTAGATATATCCATGACAAGATTGAACCAGAAATTATAGAACAATTGATGAAATAGAATTTTATATTTTATAAAATAAATATGGCAAACAAACAAGAATTTATAGACAAATTAAACAAAGCATTGGAACGAGAATATGCTTCTTCAATCCAATATGTACAACATGCAGCACTAATAACGTGACCAGAATATGATGCTATTGCAGAAGAATTGGTGGTTCATGCTGAAGAAGAATTAGCTCACGCTATAAAAGTAGCAGACATAATATGAGATTTGTGAGCTACACCAAGTATAGAGGTAGAAAAAAGAGAAACATCAGAAGATTCAAAAGAAATGTTGGAACAAGATTTAAAATGAGAAGAAATAGCTATAAATTTATACAAAGAATTGATTGCTATGGCTGAAGATTTGGGTGAATATGGTAAACGTAGAATACTAGAAGACATATTGATGGATGAAGAAGAACACAAAAGAGATCTTTTATGATCTTTGGGTAAGTAGCCTTTAAATAATATTATCATACAAAAAAGTGGAACTCCTCCGCTTTTTTCTTATCTTGAAAAAGATATTGTAATAATTATAAGTATTTAGTAAATATATTTACTTATTTTTTGGGGAGAAATGAATTACTATGATGAAGAAGACTGAAAATTGGACAATATATTATTGATTGCCAGGAGAATATTTATAATTGCTTTGATATGAGCAATCATTTGGATTATATTATTTAAATTATTGTGATGATCAGAAAAAAAAGATAAACTAGAAAATATTGAAAATGAAGGAACTGTAAAAACTATATGAGAAGATATATGAAGAAATTATATCAAAAATAAAGATGGTATATGGTACAAATGAGAAAGGGTATTGTGGGTAAATGCTGAAGATTTTGAAGTAATAAATCAAAATGGAAAATATTCTGCAATGGGAAAAATAATAAACTCCAAAAATTTATTGGAGGTTTTTGCAGATTATGATACTAGAGTCTTGTTGATGAGATATATAGATCAAATTATAAAAAATGAAAAAAATGTAACGAGTGAATTGAAAAGTAGTAGTGAAAACGGTATGTATAATATGAAAACTGATTATGATGATCTAGAAAAATTCAATTGGAACGATAGGTACAATATGACTAATGAACAGAGGGCCAAATTTGCTTTAATGTTTATTTATCTAAAGACAGCAAAGTCTATGTCAAATAATGAGGCTAGTATGGAAACCGCACTAAAAGAACTAAAATATTTTCTGGAAAATTTTGATAAAAAAGATTTGGAAAAAGAATTATCTCAAAAAGATATGAAAGAAATAAAATGAGATATATGATTGGATAAACATTGTATATATGTGGATGGGAAATTATATGCTTGCTTTTTGGATGAAATATTCGTAATTTCAGAAGATTAGTAAAATTACCGAAGATTAATTCTGCATGAAATGCATAAAATCAATCTTCGGTAATTTTTTTGCAATCTTCTGAAATCTTATTTGTCTTACATATTTTTAATTATCTTTTTGACTACTCAAATAACTTTGGTGGTATCATATTTGGAGAGTTCTACCTTATCAAAAAATCTATTTACAGATTCTAGATAGAAATTGTCTTCTTGTTTGACAACTTTTTTTAGTTTTGGTAATTCGTTGTGTACTACAAATACAAAATCATTTGGATCATAGTTGGGTTGTTGGCGAATAAGTACTAAATCACCATCTTGTATCTTTGGCTCCATACTATTTCACTTGGCTCTGACAAAAAATGAATTTTGTACATCGCTTGTACCTATAAAAGCCAGTGTAACTGGTATTTTTTCTTGTGAATAATCATCTATCACAGCTCTTCATTTGTGACCACATTGAGCAAAACCAAAAACTGGTATCTGGATAATATCTTCAAACTTGTTTTGAATACTCTCTCTAACTAATCTATATCAAGAGCTATCTTTGACAAAATATCACTTGAGTACAAGCTGATTGAGTTTATTGAGCACTGTCTGTGGATGGTTTACTCATATAGCTGATGCTATTTCTCTAAGTGTGATACCCTCTCATGAGGTATTTTTTTTGAAAAAAGCAATAAGAGCTCTTTGGATATCATCCAATGTTTCGCGTTTTCTAGCCATAAAAATATAATTAAGAGTTAAAAGTAAATAGTGAATAATTGTGGCTATTTTTGCATAATAATTAAATCAAACAAAACACCAAAATTTTTCACTTTTAATTTTTCACTTTTCACTTTAATGATGTCTTTGACAAAGTCAAATCTTTTTTGACAAAATCAATCTATTTTTTGACGTTTTTCGATTAGTCAGTTGAAAACTGATAAAAAAAGTCTTGATTTTTTATTTTTTTTGCTTAAATATGAAGCTGAACAAACATCGACGAAGCCACTCTGTCAAAAAGACAGACTTTGGAATGCTCTTTTACATACATATATAAATACGAAAATGAATATTAAATTTGAAAAATTATTAGTACGACAAAAAGCGAAAGAAATTACTCTGAATATCCAAAAAGAGCTAAAACCTGATGACGATTGGTGATTTAAATCACAAGTACAGAGGGCATCAATATCAGTGATAGATTATATCGCACAATGATATGAAAAATGGTATGATGACGCCAAAGTGAAATTATATTTAGTGGCTATGTGATACAATACAAAAGTAATAAATATGATAAGCTTGGGTAAAGATCTGGGTTATTTGACTCCAGAAACAGCCAATCATATACTATGAGAATGTATAAATCTAAACAAAATGGTATATAGTTTGGTATCCAAGATCAAAAAGAAAAATGAAGCAGAAGCACCAAAGGTGCAGTAAAAAGTTCGTCAAGTCAAATGTTATCAAGTTAATGATAACTTTATAAACTTTAAGAACTTTCGACTTTAAACTAATCAAAAGCATTTGTGGCTTTGATGTTTGTGAAAAAAGATTTTATAAAAAATAAATAGAATAAAATGACTAAAAACAATGACAATCTGAAAGATGCTTTTAAAAGTATCGAAAAACAATTTGGGAAATGATCTATTATGAGGATGTGAGACAATTCAAATCTATGACTTGTAAACACAGTACATAGTGGAAGTTATGTATTGGACCTGATACTTGGATGATGATATCCGGAAGGTAGGATAGTGGAAGTTTACGGACCAGAATCTAGTGGTAAGACAACAATTGCCTTGCACGCTATAGCAGAGATACAAAAAAAATGAGAAACTGCAGCATTTATAGATGCTGAGCATGCTTTAGATCCTCACTATGCCAAAAAACTTGGTGTAGATGTAGATAATTTATTGTTGTCACAGCCAGATCATTGAGAACAAGCACTGCAAATAGCAGAAGAACTTGCAAAGACAGGACAAGTAAAAATGATAGTAATAGATTCTGTAGCGGCATTGGTGCCTAGAGCTGAAGTAGAGTGAGATATGGGAGACAGTTATATGTGATTGCAAGCTAGGATGATGTCTCAATGATTGAGAAAATTGACCAGTGTGTTGGCAAAAACTTGAACTATCTGTGTGTTTATCAATCAAATAAGGATGAAAATATGAGTGATGTTTGGTAATCCTGAAACTACGTCTGGTGGTAATGCGCTAAAATTCTTTGCATCTCAAAGAATAGAAATTAGAAGATGAGATAAACTGATGGAAGACAAAGAACAGATATGATATTTTGCTAGGATTAAGACAGCCAAAAATAAAATATTTGCTCCATTTAAGACAGCAGAAATACCTGTAAAATGGTGATTTGGATACGACCATATATTTGATACCATAGAAGCTGGATTGATATTGAAGCTGATAAATAGAAGTGGTGCATTTTATTCTATAGGAGACAAAAAAGCACAATGAAAAGAAAAGTTAATACAAATGCTGAACGAAGACAAAAAAATGTTTGAAAATCTAGAAAAAGACATCCAAAAAAACATCAAAGATATGAGAACTGGTAAAAAAGTATTGGATGATGAAATATTAGATGAAATTAGTGAAATAGCGGAAAACCTGGAATAAAAAGATTGTTTATTTACAAAAAATAATATAATAATATGAAACTATTTCTAGCATCTGCATTAGATCATGTAAAAGGTCTATTCGTTGAAAATATTTGAGATATAAATTGAAAAGGTATTTGATTTATAACAAATCCGGCAGATATGGATCGTGAATGAGATCAAGATCCTTGGTGGGTTTTAAATGATTTAAATATGCTAAAATCTTTATGAGGGAAAATTAAACAAATTGATTTAAGAGAAACTAAAAATGAAGATCTTTTTAATATTGTATCTGGATGTGATATATTATATGTTTCTGGCTGAAACACACGTTATTTCAAAAATCTGGCTGATGAGTCTTGATTTAATAAAATAGTAGATGAATTGATATTAACATGAAAAATAATTTATATTTCTACTAGTGCATGATCTTGTGTCATGTGAACTGGTATTAAATATCTAGATCCTGGAGACTTTAAAATAGAAAAATGATATTGAATTGTAAGCGCTATGATATTACCACATTGGTGATCTGAAGATTTCAAAAAAGAATATGAAGATACCATAGAGAAAATATATCAAGATGGTCAAAATATCATATCGATAGCAGATACTCAAGCTATATTAGTTGATAATCAAGGGTATAAAATAATATGAAAATAAAAAGATTTTAATTTTAAAAAATCCATCTTTATTGATGGATTTTTTTATTTATAAAATTTATTTTTTATTGAACATTGATATCTAGCACTCAAATCTTTTTATTACCAAACTCTATCACAACACTAGATTTTCATCTTCTGTGTCATGTAATTTCTATCTGAGCTTTTCATTTTGTAATAAGCTGAAGATAATTTACATCTATAGATACCAAATCATTGTTGGTCATAAACAACATTGGTAACTGTAAGACTCAATTGTAGTAATTACCAGTTCTTTGTTCACTCATTCATTTTTTGAAGATCTCTATATCCAAAGTAACAGTTTCTCAAAGCATCAATGACCTTTCATTTAGTTCTGAACGCAATTCAATATCTCGCAATTTTGTAAAATGTTCAGCCAATGGTTTAACTCAATCAAAATCTAACTCTATAAGTCGTGGGTCTTCTTCATTATCTTGTGTATAATCATCCTCTACCGTATTTAAATCTTCTGGTACTACTGGTTTTTGAATATCGCTTGATTCATCTTGTGATTCTGTGTTGTTCAAATCAGTATTTGGATCGGTACTTAGGTCTTCTTGTGCTGAATTGTGAGATTCGTTGTTGTTGATTACTTCATTCCATTTGTCTATCTGATCTTCTTCTTGAGGATTTTGTATCGGTTCTGGTATGTTTGTAGTAGTATCATCATTTTGTGATTTTATACTTGTATCTTCTATATTTTCTAAATCACTAGGATTATTTGATTCGTTTATCTCACCTTCTTGAGTGCTATCATCTTCCTCCTTTACTTCTTGATATGTAGAATTGGATTCAAATATCTTAATTGGATCATATTGATGAGAAAATAGCTCCATCCTACAAAGACCATTTTGGATAATATGGTAATGTCACTTATCTAGATCTTTACAGTTTAGATAAGAATATGCTGGTCTTCAATAATTATCTTTGTCTATCTCAAAATGAACATGATATCATCAAAGTTGACCAAATGTGTTTCAGCTATTTCATACTGTACCAATCTTTTGTCATCTAGTCACTGTGTCTCATTTTGATACATTGATTACATCCATATGGGCATATACTGCATATACTACTTCTCACTGATAAACATATTTTATCTTTACTACATTACCATATGCAGAATTCCATCCAGCTGAGTAAATCTCACCATCTCCTATAGAATACAAGGGTGTGCCACGAGCTGTGGCTATATCTACTCCGGCATGAGCTCATATTTTCTGATTCCAAGAATCTGAATATGGTGCTGCTCGTAAAGCAGTATATATAGACCTGTAAAAATCATTATCTTGATATGCATTATAATTTGCTCCATGAATTATTGGTAAATTAACTTTACAAGAATCTGGCATATCTCATCGATAAAGTGTTCTACATTCTACTGTAGATACTTTTTGCAATGGGTATCAAAAAGATGTGTTATTTGGTAAATTTGAACTTGATGCAAACATCAAACTCATAAAACCAATTGTTCAAACTAAAATCATTTCACCCAAATGCAACAAATGATGATGTGCATGATGTGTATGATGATGGATCTTATGACCATGTTTTGATATGTGTCTTCATACATGATGATGTATCTTTTTGTGTAATTTTCACATCTCTTTGAAATTAAGTAAACAATTAAGTACTTAATTATATATGTAAATGGACTTTTTGTCAAATTTTTGATGGGATTTTTAACTATTGAAGTAAGAAGGAAATAATTTATAAGAAAATATGTTTATTTTGATGAAAATATGAAAACTATATTATTTATATTAGATTATTATTTACCTCACAGGGGTGGTGTAGAAAATGTATTTGAAAATATAATTTTGAGATTACAAAAAAAATGATATAAAACTATAGTATTGACTAGTAAATATGATGATAATTCAAAGAAATATGAAAAATTGTGAGATACAAAAATCTATAGGATATGAAAAAATAGAATACAATTTATGGTAAAATCCATTGGTCTATGAAAAAAGATATTAAAAGAAAATAATATAGATGTAATACATGCAAGCACATATGGTGGAGCAATACCTGCCAGCATATTGTGAAAAATGTCAGACAAAAAAGTAATATTGACTGTGCATGAGATATTTGGAAAACTATGGTATAGATATAAGTGATTGATTGAGTGAATTGTTTATAAATTTTTTGAACGAGCTATATTTAAATTTAAATATAACAAATATCATTGTGTATCAAATAATACAGCCAGAGAGCTTAGAGAGGTCTATAGAGTGAATAATGAACAAATAAAAGTAATACACAATGGTATAGACAAAAATTTTTGGAATATAAGAAATGTAGATAGCAAAGAAATATTTGAGACTAGAAAAAAATATGGATGGGATGAAAAAAATATATTTTTGTATTTTGGACATGCAGGTAAATCAAAATGAATAGATTATCTGATAAAAGCATTGCCTGAACTGGTAAAAATAGAAGATAGTATTTTTGTGTTTAATATAATTGAATCTAAAAGGACAAAAAAAGTTTTAAAAAAACTAAGATTGTTCCATGAGTTACAATGACAACAAAAAATACAGATATTTGATGGATTTGAAAAAGAAGAACTTAGAAAGATTGTAGCAAGTTGTGATACTGTAATTGCTCCATCTATATCTGAATGATTTGGTTCTGTACATACTGAAGCTGTAGCTATGTGAAAAACTTTGATCACTACAAATACGAGCGCAATACCAGAAGTAGTGTGGTGAAATGTAAGATTTATAAAACCAGCTAATGTGGATGAGATAATAATGTGAGTCAAAGATGTGTTGAAATGAAAATATCAAAAAATCCCAAATAAAGATTTTGATTGGGATAATACTGTAGAAGAGATAGAGAGACTATATTAGAATTTTCAGTATTTTTTCTTTGGTGTCTTTTGAACAGGTATCTGAAAACTGACAAGATTCACAAAAATTTTTGAGCAACTCTCTGTCTGTTTGAGAAAAAATCTCAGGATTATGTATACTTGGATTAACAATCCAATTGTGGTCTCTATTGATTAACAATCAGCCCTCACAAAGTTGATTATCGGGTGTTTCTTGTTTTTTAGTAATTCAAAAAATATTGTTGCTAGAGTCCATAATTTAATTGTCGTAAGATTTTAAAAGTATCGAATTAATTTTTTGTCACCATATTTTAGATCAAATATTGTCAAAGTTTTCTGTATTTCATGTGGTATAAAATTTTACACTAGAATTTTGGGATAAACTATTTTTTATATCTAAATGATTTTGTAGATAGGGTAAAAATTTTTGAGCAGAATAATATGAAGGATCTACTATTTTTCAAGCAAATAAAGAATCAAAATATTTTTTATAGACAGAAAAGTGCGTACAACCAAGTATTAGGGTCTCTAAATCATCAGGAAATTGTCAAAGATAAGAATTAATATTGTCTATAATCTTGGAGATATCTTCTTCTCCAGATTCTACTAAATTTACCAAGCTTGATCCTGCCACAAAATGAAAATCTGGATCTCATTGTCAACCAAACCTATTGTACAAATCATTGTATATATCTGACAATATAGTAGCTTTGGTAGCTAAAATTCATACAGATCAACTTTGATCTGAATTTTCTATAAGCTCTTCTACGCCGGGTATAGTAATAGATAATACTTTTTTGTGAGGATATAATGCTTGTCGTTTTCTGATAGAATGCGCAGCAGCTGTATTACATGCTATGATAACTATCTTTGCTCATTGATCAAACAATCGATCTAAAGCTTTAAATGTAATATCTTTTATATCATCTCAATTTTTGTCTCAAAAGGGGCAATTTTTGTTGTCAGCCAAAAAAATATAATCATACTCTGAATATAAATCACAAAAATATTTCATGGTCTGAAGACCTCAAAATCAACTATCAAAAAAACCTATCATATATAGAAAGTTGAAAGTTAAAAGACTAAAGTTATCAAGTTAAGTTTTAAACTTTTTACTTTATAAACCTTTAACTTTTTACTTACTTTGCTTTGTTTTGCAATAAAAAGTATTTTTGTTATAAATACTGTGAGATTTTTTACTTTGCAAGAAAACTAAAAATATGATAGTAATTTTTGGTAAAGGAAAAGTATGAAAATGATTGGAGAAATTGCTAAAAAAGCTAAATATAAAATATGTGATAATGGATGATCAAGATTTTGATAGTAAAATATTGGATGAATCTACAAAAATTATCTGTTCTCCATGAATCAAAAAAAATCATAAAATCTATAAAAAATATGGAGATAAAATTTTGTCTGAATTAAATTTTTTGTGAGATGTAATAAAAGACAATGATTTGGATAATAAAATAGAGTTTGTGTGAGTGACTGGTACCAATGGTAAAAGCACTTCTGTACACATAATGTATCATATGTTTGTATGACTTTTTGAAAAGCTTGGAAAAGACTACAAAGTACACATATCTGGAAACTTTGGTACTCCTCTGTCGCAGACAATATTGGAAATATTGGAAGATGGTGATAATACGAATCATCTAGTAATACTTGAAGTGTCGTCTTTTATGTTGAATAAGTTGAATAATTTTGCATTTGACTATAGTATATTAACCAATCTGTGAGTAGATCATCTGGATTGGCACAATGATATACAAGACTATTTTGATTGTAAATTTAAAATAATAGACTATACAAAAACTTATGCTATCACAAGTAGTGAAGTTTTGCAAAAATATGAAGAAAGGATATGAAATGGCGATAATAAAATATTTGAAAACACTGTGATAGAGACTTATGAAAATGATTTTGACATAAAAAAGACTAATTTTTTGTGAAAACACAATGAGTGGAACTGGAATGCTATATATAAATTGATAAATAGATACTTTGAAAATAAGGACTGGGATCTGAGAGAAAAAGTTTTTTGGGATGTGGCAAAAGACATAGAACCATTGGAACATAGGATGAAAATGGTAAAAAATATCGACTGAATTAAGATATATGATGATGGCATATGTACCTCTTCTCAAGCTCTAAATGCGGCTCTGAGTTGTTTTGATGATGAGATTGTTTTGATAGCTTGAGGATATGACAAATGAGAAGAATACGATTGGCTGGCTGAATATATGTCAAAAAAAATATATTTTGCTTGTCTGATATGACAAACAGCCAAAAAATTTGAAAAAATATGTAAAGAAAAAAATATTGGATATAAAATATTTGATAGTCTGCAAGATGCAGTACACTACTCTGTAAAAATAGCAAAAGAAATGGGAATAAAAAATATATTATTTTCTCCATGATCAGCAAGTTTTGATATGTTTGAGAATGTTTATGATAGGTGTGATAAGTTTTCTAGCATAATTGACAAATTGTAGAAAATAAACTTGATATCTACATAAAGATAGATATATTGATTGAGTAAATAAAATGTAAAATTAATTAAATTAAAAAAAATGGGAAAATCGTTAATTAGATTATCTTGGGATGAAAAAAACATTGATGAGCTTGAAAAAATAAAGTCTAATATGAAAAGTCCTAGAAATAGGGAAATCATATCTAGATATATTGAGGCTAGAAAAAGAAGGCTGAATTTGTTTGGAAATTATAAGAAGATAATCAGACACGAAATTGTGACTGTATAAGTTGAAAAATGAGGGGTCAAATTTATTGGCTCCTTTTTTCGTTTGTAAAAAAAACTTAAATACTTATTTTAACACTAATTTATATTTACTATATGCAAATGAAAAGGATAAAAATTGGTTTGTTGGGAATTGGTTTATTGGGAATTGGTTTTTCAAACATATGAATAAGTAGTGCGCAAAATTTTTTGAATTTTGGAGAATTTTTGACTGTGTATTTTGAATGAATAAGTGAGGATGTACCAAATACTTGGAAATATATAGATGTGGAATATGATAACGTAAGAAAATGAACAGCTTTGTATCAATCTTTGCAGAAGTGAATATATATGGATCTATTTCCAAACCTTGATCAAGATCTGCCTACTGATAAATATTTGACTCAAGATTTTGTCACAAAATTTTTGTCTACAAAAACAGATAATAAGTTTAATGCTGAAAAATGAGAAAAAATAGATACAGAACGAACAAAATATATGATAGAACAGAGTAAGAAATCTAGCGTATGAAATACAAGAAGTCAGATATGACAAAATTTGTTGAATGATATAATTGATAGACTAGATGAAAATTATATTTATCCAAATGATATAAGTAGTACAAAACTAGAATATGGTGCTATACAGTGATATGTAGAAGCGATTGGTGATCCATATACTGTATTTTTTCCTCCAAAAGAAGCCAAAAATTTTGAAGATAGTCTGGAATGAGAATTTGAAGGAATATGAGCATATATAGAAATGTTGAAACCATGAGTGATAATAATAAGTGCTCCTATCAAAAACTCCCCTGCTGAGAAATATGGAGCAAAAGCTGGTGATGTAATATTGAAAGTATGAAATAATGAAGTGGATGAAAATACCAGTATGACAGACCTTGTAAATTGGATCAAATGACCTAGCTGAACTTTTGTAGATATAGAAGTATTGAGAGATTGAGAGATCAAAGAATTAAAAATTAAAAGAGATAAAATTGTTTTGCCAAATATAGAATATGAACTATTGGATTGATGAAATTGTTATATGAGTATCAATCAATTTAATGTACAAAGCAGAGCCCAATTTAGAGATGCTATAAATTATTTTGAAGAAAATAATTGTAGTAAATATATATTTGATGTGAGGAATAATCCTGGTGGATGACTAGAAGATGTGTCTTATATGCTAGATTATTTTGTACCTAGTAGCAAAAATATTGCTATGATTAAATATAAAAATAATGAAAGTACAATACAGGCAAGTAGTTTAACTAGAAAAGTAATGGACAAAGATGTAATAGTCTTGATAAACTGATGATCTGCATCTGCTAGTGAAATATTTGCTGGAGTGATCAAAGATTATGTGGAAGATAGCTTATTGCTTGGTACAAAAACATTTGGAAAATGATCTGTGCAAAATCTGATTGAATATACTGACGGTTCTATGTTTAAATATACTACTGCCAAATGGTATACTGGATTGAGCAAGAAAAATATTGATGGAGAATGAATAAAGCCTGATTTGAAACTGGAAGACAATCCGGATACCGAAATGGATGAAGTACTTGAAGTAGCAAAGATTTATAAGTTTTAAATAACACATAAATTGTCATTTCGACCAACGCGGAGAAATCTCTTTCAATTTATACTTAAAAGATCTCTCGCAAGTTAGAACAATTCGAGATGACAAAACCACTTTAGAAAAATTACAAAAAAAATGAAAAAAGATTATTCATATTGAATAGTACCAATATATGTAAATGAAAGATGAGAAAATGAATTTTTGGTAATACATCAAAAAACTAAGCACTGAAGTTATTGGTGATTCCCAAAAGGACATATGGAAAAATGAGAAAATGAAATACAAGCTGCAAAGAGAGAATTGTATGAAGAAGTTGGTATAAAAGATATAGAAATATTGGAAAATAAAAGCTTTGAGACACAATATTTCTTTGAAGAAAACGGAGAAAAAATAGACAAAACTAGTAAATATTGGATATGACTTGTAGACAATAAAGATGTAAAAAACAAGTTAGGGAAGGGTGGAGCCACACAAAATCTTATACGT